>JAUWYT010000094.1 GCA_030615705.1 Chloroflexota bacterium | reverse complement strand
TCCCATCGGCGCGAACCGCTTCCATGAGGACGAGGCCCTCTACAGCTTCTGGGCCCTCCAAATCGCCACCGGGCGCGACCCGATCTTGAACTACTCCCCAGTTGATAAACCGCCCCTTTTCATTTACGCCTTGGCCCTCTGTTTCAAACTCTTTGGCCCCTCGGAGGTGGCTGCCCGTCTGCCCAGCGAGCTGGGCAGCGTGGCCAGCATTGCTCTTCTCTACTGTTTGGCCTCACGACTCTACGGACGATCTGTGGCTATGGTGGCGGCAGTCCTGATGGCGCTCTCCCCCTTCAACATCCTCTTTGCTCCTACGGCCTTCACCGATCCTCTGGTGGTGGCCTGGGTTTTGGCTGCCCTCTGCTTGGCAGTGAAGGGGAGGCTGGGGTGGTCTGGGCTCGTGCTGGGGTTGGCCGTGGCCACAAAGCAACAGGGCCTTCTCTTTGTGCCTCTGGCCATAGTTATCGGCGCCCGTCGCCTCACACTCTCTCCCCTGCCCCTCCGCTCCCCCGTACCTCGTCACCCCCGCACCTCCGCACCTCCACTCCCCGGCCCCTCTGCACCCCTGCACCTCCGCACGCCTGCTCTCTTGAGGGAGGGACTCTTTTTCACGTTGGGCTTCTTGGCGGTGATGGCTCCCGTTACCTGGTGGGATTCACTGCGCTGGCAGTTGCAGCCCAACTACTTTGAGCAGAGCCTCATCAGCTATGGTGGCCTGGCCTTCGTAGACCCGGCTCAGTTGCTTGAACGGCTTGGAGATTGGGCTGAGATCCTGAATTACATAACCGCTTCACCCTTTCTCAATATCCTATTGTTGGGCGGCTTGCCTTGCCTCCTGCTCTACGATCTGGGCTGGCGGAGAGGAGAGCCAGCAACTTTCTTCGATATCGCTCTTTCGGCCTTCGTTATCCTTTTCCTATTGGGCCACTGGGTGTTGAGTTTCAATATCTGGGATCGCTACCTCCTGGGCCTGGTTCCTATTTTGCTAATCCTGCTGGCGAGGGTCATCTGGCTGGCGAGCGGGGCGCTGGCTCAACTCCTATCTCCTCAACGGCCACCCCTTCGACGGTGCCCTTCGACAAGCCGTCGTGGTGAGCTTGTCGAACCATCAGGACATCGCTTAGGGCAGGCCCTGCGAGTGTTTGCCGTAATCGCTTTATTGGCGGCTGCATTGGCCGGGCCAGCCCTGGAGGCGGCACGGAGCAGGTATCCCATCGGCGGAGACCACGGAGCCTACGATGGTATCGAAGCTGTAGCTGACTATTTCCGAGATTATGTTCCCGCTGGCTCTATCCTTTACCACCACTGGCTGGGCTGGCATTACTCTTTTTACATGTTTGATTTTCCCCTGGTTCTCCGCTGGTACCCTTCGCCTGAGGAGCTGACTGAGGATGCACGCCAGGCAGATAACGCCCAGCGCTACATCGTCTTCCCCAGTGGGAAGTTGACCGCAGGGGTGAGGGATGCTTTTTCCGAGGCGGGGTTGACGCTCCGTTGTGTCTATTGGGCCTACCGGCGTGATGGCAGTATCTCCTTTATCGTTTACCAGATCGAGGATCAGAAGTGAGGGATTTGAAGTTAGAAGTTAGAGGTTGGAAGTTGGAGGTTGGAAGAGACCTTCTTCCCGTGGCCACCTTGCTCGCCTTAACGCTAGCCTTCTTCTGGAAGATCGTCTTCACCAATCTCATCCTGGTGGGGTTGGACGTCTTCACCTATTTTTATCCCTACAAGGCTTACGCTGCTGAAGTTGTACGCCAGGGTCGCTTACCCTTGTGGAATCCGTATCTCTTCATGGGCGTGCCGTTTCTGGCAAACATCCAATCAGCACTTTTCTATCCACTGAATTTCCCTCTCTATTGGTTACCTGTGCCCAAGATGGTCAGTTATTCCATCGTATTGCACGTCTTCCTGGCGGGCCTTTTTGCCTACTTCTATGCTCGCCTCTCGCTTGGACTGAGACGAGGGGGGGCTTGGCTGGCGGCTGCGGTTTTCGCCCTCAGCGGTTTCGTTGGTGCTCAGGTGGGGCACGTCAACCAGTTGAATTGCTCCATCTGGCTGCCGTTGCTCTTTCTGCTGTTCGATCTGGCTTGTAGAAGGGCTGGGGGGATGCCCAGCTCCCAACCCTTCGACCTTGCCCTTCGACAGGCCGTCGTGGTGAGCTTGTCGAACCATCAGGGCGTTGCTCAGGGCAACTTTTGGGAGAGGGAGACCCGCGTGCTTGGTAGACACCCCGCCGTCTATGTTTTGCTGGCCGGATTGGTGGTGGGACTGCAGTTTACGGCTGGCCATACTCAGTCGTCATACATAACATTGTTTGCCTTGGGGGCCTACGCGGTCTTTCTACCCCTTCGACGGGCCCTTCGACTGGCCCTTCGACTGGGCTCAGGACAAGGCTCAGGACAAGGCTCAGGACGAGCGCTGTGGAGAAGGTGGGGGAAGAAGGGGCTGAGGGCGCAGGTTGGGCGCAGCTTGTTGGTTTATCTCTTGGTGGTGATCATGGGCTTAGCTCTGGCAGCGGTTCAGTTGTTGCCCACCTTGGAGCTTTCGCGGCTCTCCGTGCGGGGCGGGGGACTATCCTATCGCGAGGCCGTCTCTTTCTCCCTCAAGCCGCGCTTGTTGCTCCTTTCCCTGCTGCCGACCTTCGGCGGTGAGGAGGTCTTCAGCGAGTACATCGCCTATCTGGGCATCGTCGCTTTGGCCTTGGCCCTCTTCGGGGCCCTGTTCCAGCGGCGCCATCCGGCCCGGCCGTTCCTCATCTTCCTGACGGCCCTCGGCCTGTTCCTGGGCCTGGGTGCCTATAATCCCTTTTACTTCGTCTTGTACAAACTGATGCCAGGCTTTGACCTCTTCCGAGCGCCGGCTCGGTGGCTATACCTTTACACCTTTGGTGGGGCTATGTTAGCGGGGCTGGGGACGGACTTTCTGGGTTATCCCCTCTTTGCGAAGGCCGAGGTGGTCGGCTGCGGAGTTGGGGAGCTATCGGGCTTCATCCGTCGTCGTCTGCTGATAGCGGTCGGTGTACTGGCCGCTCCCTTGGTTCTCATCCCTTCGGCAAGCTCAGGATACCGTTCCCCTTTCCTCGACTTCCCAACCCGGTCCACACTCTTGGCCTGGCTGCCATTAGCTCTATTGGCCTCGGCCTTGCTCTGGATAGGGCTATCGGCCCACGCGACACGACCTGTTTTTCGTCTGGTGGTGGCCCTGATCGTCGTCGGGGAACTCTTCGCCGCCAGCCGTGGCCTGGCTTACAACCATCCCACAGCCCCGGGAGCCTACTCCTCGCTGCGCACCGCCCCGGCTCACCTTTTATCCGATGGGCAGCCAGGGGAGGCTGTTCCTACGTATCGCTTCATCAGCATCTCAGGCCTGACCTATGACCCAGGCGATCTAGGGGAGATGCAGCAGATTTTCGAGGACCAATTGCCTCCTCGGGCCATCTATGACTACGTGGTGGTCACTAAGCTGAAGGAAATCCTCGCCCCTAACCTGCCCCTGGTTTACCAAATCCCCAGCGTAGATGGCTACGATGGCGGGGTGCTCCCCCTCAAGCGCTATGTCGAACTGCAACGCCTGTTCTTGCCCGAACCTTCCCCCGATGGCCGTTTGCGGGAGCGGCTGAAGGAGATACCATCGTCGCGAATCTTGAGCCTGCTCAACGTCAAATACGTCATCACGGACAAGGTTGACGATGTCTGGGTTGACGATGTCTACTACGACCTGAGTCACCAGGCCGTTCTAGGCCCTGAGATGATGGCGTCTCAGGTGAAAGTGACGGAACTACCCGACTTCGCCGCTACCTCCCTGGGCCTGGTCTCCCACCTGGAGGGGGCACGGGACCTGGCCAACGGTGTTCCCGTGGCGCAGGTAACGGTTACCGACGGGCTGGGGGCGGTGCAGAGCCATCTCCTGCGGGCTGGAATCGAGACGGCGGAGGGCGAATACGCTGTGGGTGAGGTTAGGCATGATCAGGCCAGGGTCTGCCGTCACTGGCGCGACAACCCCAAGGGGAATGACTACATCGCTCGCCTCGAGTTTGGTGAGGCCGTGGTCCCTCGACAGATCTCCATTCAGTATTTACCCCCGGCTGGTCGGCTGCACTTGAGGGGCCTTAGCCTCGTTGACGATAGGACGGTCACCTTTTGGCCCCTGGTTGTTTCCAGCGAAGGGCGCTTCCGGCTGGTGCACAGCGGCGATGTGAAGATCTACGAGAACCTGGACAACCTGCCGCGAGCCTTCGTCGTTCATCGGGCGCGAGTGCTGGACGATGAGGCGGCCATTGTGGCGATGAAAGATCCCGCCTTCCGACCTGAGAAGGAGGCTATTCTGGCGTCGGGCGGGCACGGGGCCCCGCTCCTACGTGCCGACGGTGAAGATGAGGTGGAGCTCTTGTCTTACGAGCCAGAGCGCATCGTGATTTCGGTGAATCTGGCTGAGGAAGGCTACTTGGTCCTGACCGATGCTTACTATCCTGGCTGGCGGGCGCTAACTGACGGCCTGGAGACGCCCATCTACCGAGCGGATCTTCTCTTCCGGGCGGTGTACCTGCCTGCAGGTCAGCATAGAGTAGAGTTCATCTACGATCCCCTCTCTTTCAAGCTTGGAGCTGTAATCAGCTTGACAGCGCTGTTGGGCTTGGTGGCTGGCATTGCCTGGTTGTCCGGAAGGAGGGGAATGAACCAATGACCAAGAGGTAACGAGGAACGAGGTATACTCATCACTCATCCAACCCCCAACCTCCAGCCTCTAACCTCTCTGGGCGATGCTGTCCCCGCCCTAGCTGGCTGGACGAAGGAGAAGAGATGGTGTATAATTGCGGATGATGTGCGGGCTTCCGCACAACTACAACGAAGAAGGAGGTATTGTGATGAACACATTTAATCGCGTGGTGGTGATCTTGCTCCTCTTGGCGACCATCATCGTTATGACCGTGGTGCTGGCTGTGCCTCGGCCGATGATCGAGGTCTTGCAGCAGTGGCTGCAGAACCTGGACATGAACCTGGCGCTGGTCGCTCAGCCTCTCTTGCTTATAGTGGGTGTCATCCTGGCTCTGCTGGTGGATGTCGTTTGCGCCTTGCTGCTCTGGCTTGAGATCAGGCGGCGTCCCAGGGCGATCAGGGTCCAGAGCATCAGTGGCGGCCAGGCGGAGTTGACCGTGGATTCCGTCGCTCGCCGGTTGGAGTACAACATCGGTCAGCTCGATGGCGTTATCTCTGTCAAGCCGAATGTCTGGGGCAGGAGGGGCGGCGTCGAGGTTGAGCTCGACTTGGAGACAAGCCCAGAGGTTGATGTCCCGGCGAAGACTGAGGAGGTCTGCCAGGTGTCCAAGGAGGCCGTCGAGGACAAGATGGGGCTGAGACTGCGCAAGGTCAGGGTCAACATCAAGCACGCCCCCTATCCCACAGGGCAGCAGATGGCCTAAAAAGGAAGTCTAGTTGGAAATCAAGCCCCTGATCGAAAGCTTGCTCTTCGTGGCTGATGAGCCGGTGGCCATTGGACGTTTAGCGGCAGCTATCGGTGTCAAGCGGGAGGCGGTTGAGGAGGCGTTGCGAGTATTGAGTGAGGAGTATGAGCAGCGGGGGCTGCGTCTCCAACGCAAAGGGGAGCGGGTGCAGATGGTCACCGCCCCCGAGGCGGCTCCTCACATCGAGCGCTTTCTTGACTTGGAGTTGAGCAGCAGGCTCTCCGCTCCAGCACTGGAGACCCTGGCCATCGTCGCCTACCAGCAGCCCGTGACCAGGGCCGAGATCGAGGCTGTGAGGGGCGTCAATTGCGACAGCGTGTTGCGCACCTTGGTCAGCAAGGGCTTGATCGAGGAGGTGGGGCGCTTGCCCCAGGCCGGCCGCCCGATCATCTACGGCACTACCTTTGAGTTCTTGCAGTACTTCGGCCTGCAGGACCTAGCCGAGCTGCCGCCGCTGGATGAAGAGGAGCAAGACGGAAGCTGATGGAGCGTCTGCAAAAGGTGCTTGCCCGCGCCGGGGTCGCCTCGCCGCGGAAGTGCGAGGCGCTGATCCTGCAGGGACGGGTGCGGGTCAACGGCCAGGTGGTCACCAAACTGGGCACCAAAGTGGACCCCGCCCGGGACACCATCGAGGTGGACGGACGGCCCATCACCCGGGGGAAGAAGGTCTACATCCTCCTCCACAAGCCCCAGGGCTACCTGAGCGACACCCTGGATTTCCGGGGCCGTCCTTCGGCGCTGAGCCTGATACCGGGTGGTGAGCGGCTCTACCCGGTGGGCCGCTTGGACGCGAGAAGCGAGGGGCTCCTGCTCCTCACCAACGACGGGGAGCTGGCCCACCGCCTCACCCACCCCCGTTTCCAGCACCAGAAGGAGTACCTGGCCCTGGTGGAGTGGGAACCCACGGAGCCGACCCGGCGGCGGATGCCGGACGCGGTGGAGGGGGACGGCCAGACCCTGCGGGCCGACGCCGTCCAGCGGCTCGAGCGGCTGGGCCCGGAGGCCCAAATCCATGGCTGGGAGGAGGCTCCC
>JAUWYT010000252.1 GCA_030615705.1 Chloroflexota bacterium | reverse complement strand
AAGGTATGGTGGTAGGTATCGTACCCTACATCCTCCAGATCATTATGTTTACCGGAGACCCGCAAGCACTTCTGAGTATCTACGGCCCGCGTATACTCTCGCTTCTCTAAACCCAGGAAGATGTTCTTAAATTGATTCATTCCAGCGTTGGTGAACAGCAGCGTAGGATCATCGCCAGGCACCAGCGAGGCACTGGGCACTATAGTGTGCCCCTTGCTGGCGAAAAAATCCAAAAAGGATTGCCGGATCTCCGTGCTGGTCATTGACATAGCCAACTCTCCCCGCCAACTTTAATCGTGGGTTCAAGGATGAACTCCTGCGCTAACACGGTCATTTTAGCCCAAGTTAGCCATAATGTCAAACCCATTTGCTCAATCTCTGGAATTTGCTTTCTTTTTGATTTTAGCATTTTTTATGATGCGGGAGATACCGGAAGGGCAAGAGAGGCATGCGCTGAGGCACTGGAGATGGCCGAAAAGTTGGGGATTGGGAAGATCGTTGAACAGATGACCGATC
This sequence comes from Chloroflexota bacterium, assembly GCA_030615705.1. Lineage (GTDB taxonomy): Bacteria > Chloroflexota > Anaerolineae > VGOG01 > VGOG01 > JAUWYT01. Next base: position 3,092 of record JAUWYT010000252.1, on the reverse strand, counting down.
TGAAGCAAGGGCTAGCCAAGAAACAAGTTAAGAACTCTTAGCTTCTGTAACTTATAAACATTTGACCCCCAGGGACTGCAACACCCAGCCCAAGGGGTCTTTCTATCCCTGGAGGTTGTAATCGTAGTAGGTCTTGAAGTGCAGGTCACCCTCTCTCGGCTGACCATCCAAGTACATCGCCTCCCCACCGTACGCGTCAAGGGAGTTGTACCAAACCGTCGTTCTGTTTCCCTCCGTCGCGTAGATGAAAAAGTAGTAGGTCTTGTTCTCCGAGTCGGCTTGAGGAGGAAAAGAGAAACGGCACGGGTCGTTGTGTTTCAGGTTGGATGTATCAACAGTAAGAGTGACGATAGTAGAAGATCGAGATCACTCAAGGACAGATTCTTTCAAGCTGCTCACTTTGGGCATTGAGAAAGAGCCGCTTGGAAGAGTTTTGAGGCACGATAATGTTCAGAGCTTGGGGCACGATCTCGAACTCCATCGGGGTGGTGCCAATAAGGTCTCCATCCACCTGGACGGATAAGGGGGTAGCAGTGCTGATGCTCACCTTCCTGCACTGATAGTACTCGACCTGGGGATCGCGGAGGTGGCGACGGGCAAATACCTTAATGGCGTGATGGACGGTTGAGGCAAGGTTGACCCCCTTGAAAATGCAAACGTCTAGCAACCCATCGTCAAGATAGGCCTCGGCTGCGACTCGCACCAGCTTGGCGTAGAGCTGAGCATTGCTTACAATGACCAAGATGCACCGAGTATTGATACTATGGCCATCTATTACCACCCTCGTCCGGGTGCCACGAAAATCCTTGGCTACCAAGACAGCAGCCACAACATAGGCCAGGGTGCCCAGGCGCTTTGTGGGTCGAGCGCGGGGCTCAATTCGTTCGGTCACTTTGGCGTCAAGGCCAATGCCAGCCCAGAGGATGAAGTGGCGCTGGCCAGCCCTGCCGAGGTCAATGCGACGGATTTCGCCTTCCGCTAACACCTCGGCCGCGTCGAGCAGGGAGTGTCTTCGCAGCGGCGAAGGGGTGGGGATGCCCATCTCCAGCGCCCACACGTTGCCCACACCGGTGGGCAGTACCCCAAGGGCGGTATCGCTCCCAGCCAGGCCATCGGCAGCTTCGCCTACCGTTCCGTCGCCCCCGGCCACGAACACAGCCTGGTAGCCGGTAACCACAGCCTCACGGGCAAAGGTTGTAGCGTCACCTGGCCCCCAGGTGTCCCTGAAGCTCACTTGCCAGCCCCGGCCTTCCCAATAGGCCATGACCTGCTCCAGTTCCCGCTCCACATCTCGGCCTCCGGCAGCAGGGTTGAAGATCAGCATAGCTTTCATTTCTGTACTGAGCCTCGTCGAAGTATCTGCGCCATTCGCAGGATCTTGTTCATTTCGCTTCTCCAGACGCTCTCGCACCACCGTCTCAGGAGCAACCGTCTGGACAATGACCAGTTTAGCTCCAGTGCACCTGGCCCAGGCGATAGATCTTCTCTTGGTGAAACTCAATGAGATAGGAAGTCAACAGGTTTTTGATCAAGCGAGCGCTTCCGTTTCTCTGCAACCGTGGTGTCGCCCACTCTAGCGAGTCTTCCCACCCCCTGATTATGGCCCAAAATAGACGTTTTGTCTATCCTATCCGCATGGCGAACAAGTCGGTTTCCGGCTTCTGTCCCGGCCCGAGCCGAGAGCCAGCCAGGGAGAAGCACTCGGTGCCCATGAAATCCCACCGCACCTCCGGCGGGATGAGGCTGAAGGGGCCATTGGGCGAGAGTTGGCTGCGATGACACTGAAATGCCTGCAGCTTTATGTCTACGTAGGCGCTGACGTCAATTTCCGCGGTACACAGTTCGTCGGGCACGCCCATGGACTCCCAGTCGAAATCTGCGAGGCGACCTAGGTCAAAGCCCAGGGCACTCAGACGCTGGGCGAGTCCACGGAAGAAGCGGCGTGGCAAAGCTGTGAAGTATAGCTTCTCGGGAACATGAGGCTCCAGGCCCACAGCCAGGTGTTCAGGATACTGGCTCGGGTCTCCGGCGGCCTGGAAGGCGGCCACTGTGTGGCGATGGATGGCCATGTGGTCAGGGTGGCCGTAGCCGCCGCCCTCTTCAAAAGTGACAACCACCTGGGGACGCACCTGACGGATCAGGCGCACGACCTTACCCGCCACCTCGGCAGGGTCGGTCTGGACGAGGGAGCGGCGGTCATCGTTGTCAGGACTTCCGGCCATGCCTGAGTCGCGGTAGCCCAGAAGGTGCAGTTCGCCGATGCCCAGGACATCGCAGGCACAGCGCAGCTCGCGCTCTCGAATCCCCGCAAGTTGTTCCTTGGTACCCAAGCTCGGATCGCTTATCTCTCCCGCCTCCCCCCCCGTGGCACAGGCCAGCACAACGCGCACTCCCTCGGCTGCGTACTTGGCCAGCGTCCCCCCGATGCCGAAGCTCTCATCGTCGGGGTGGGCAAGAACAGCTAACAGGGTTCGTTGTTCTCCCAAGGTGTCATGTCCCTTTCGCTTTTCTCAAAGTGTTGATAGCGCTCTTCACGCTGCGTTTGGTTCGGGCATCTGCTGTCTTCAACCAAGCCTCATAGATGGGCAGGAGGTCGGCGAACTGCGGCAGGAAGACCTTGGTCATGCTGCGGATGACGTCGCACAGCACCCAGATGCTGTGCGGGTCGGCCGCATCTCGGTGGGCGAGGATGAAATCGCGGACCGGCGCTATCTGGCCGCGGGCGCTGACGCGGATGGCAAAGCTCAGGGCCCGCTTGACGTCGAGATCCGGGTCGCCCAGCGCAGGCTCGACCAGCTCCAGGCAATGGCCTGTGAAGTCGGCGCGCTTCATGGGAAGCCGTCCGATAGCGATTATGGCCGCGCGACGGACCCATTTGTTCTCGTCGGTCACCCAAGGAGCCAGGCAGTCGAGGTAACCCTCAGGGTCTTTCCTCACGATTGGCTCCAACGCACCCATGGCCAGTTGGTCGCAGTCCTCCCAGGCGATGCAGGTCTGACCCAGTTGGTAGATAATCGGGATGACCGCCTCCGGCGCGGCCAACTCCATCGGTCCCAGGAAGGCAGAGGCCAGGAGCCGCCCCTCGCGGCCGT
>JAUWYT010000296.1 GCA_030615705.1 Chloroflexota bacterium | reverse complement strand
GAATGCTGAAGTACACAGCGCTGGCCAAGACCATAACGGATGCCTTCGTGGCAATGGCTACCGCGCCGACCTACCCGCTCCTCATGTACTGAGTGGCGGGTACCCTGAACTACTTCGTCCCTTCGGGCGGGTCCGAGTGGACAATAGTTGCCCCGATTATCCTACCTGCTGGAGGAGCGCTAGGGGTGAGCCCCGCCACGGTCACCCTCACCTACGGCTGGGGCGACATGATGCCCGGCGTCATCCAGCCCTTCTGGGCCGTAGCGCTGTGCGAGATAACCGGCATCAAGTTCAGGGAGATGATGGGCTACTGCGTAGCCGTGTGGATACCCTATCTCACATACATCTCAATAGCGTGTCTCCTGGTACCACTGGGCCTGTAACATCATCTTCTCCCTGTGCGTGCCTACATCCTCTTCGAGGGTCTGCGGAATCAAGGGGGCGAGGCCTGCCTTTTGCGCTTCGCCCTCCTGCATTCTCGGACAATGGCTTCTGCCTGATTTTCACGATTTTGACAAGTCTGTCGTTATGAAGTATTATTGAACTAGGAGCGGGGATAGCTTTGGCTAGTGTTAGTATCAAAGGCACAAAGAATGGTCTGTTGGTGACCCTGGGCCAGGGGGAGCTGGCGAGCCTCCTGGCTGAACTCGAAGAGCGACTGAGCGGCACGGCCTCGTTCTTCAAGGGAGGGCAGGTGGCCTTACAGGTCGGCCAGCGGCAACTGTCTGTCGAGGAGATAGGACACATCAAAGCCCTGCTAGCCCAAAACGAGGTTGCCCTGGAGACGGTGATTAGCGAAGCGCCAGGCACCAGAGCCGCTGCCCGCCATCTGGGCCTGGAGACGAAGCGCAGCCCCCGGACCGAACCCCGACCAGAACGGAGAGCCGAGGAGGACTTCGCCGAGCCCTTCGTCCCGCTCAGGGCGGGGCTCAGTCGAGGCGAGTTCGGCGAGGGCGCCTTGGTCCGTTGCACCCTGCGCTCAGGGCAAGTCATCCGGCATCCAGGCCACGTGGTGGTCATTGGCGATGTGAACGCTGGTGCTGAGGTCATCGCCGGTGGTGATATCGTCATCTGGGGAAGGCTTAGGGGTACGGTTCACGCCGGGGCCGCGGGCGACGACCAAGCCATCGTGTGCGCCCTGGATCTGGCTCCCACCCAACTGCGCATTGGCAAACGCATCGCTCGCCCGCCGGAGGGGAAACCAAGGCGCAGAAGTATACCAGAGATAGCCTTCGTCCAGGAGGGAAGGATCATCGTCAGGTCGTGGAAGGCTAGCCGCTAGTAACTGGCATCACCAGCAACTGGAAGCCGGTAACCAGCTTCCAGCATTCAGGAGATGAGATCATGGCAGCTATGGTTATCACTATCACCTCGGGCAAGGGAGGGGTGGGCAAAACCACCGCCACCGCCAACTTGGGCGTCGCCTTGGCCCTCTTGGGCAAGCGGGTAGTGGTGGTTGACTCCGACATCGGCCTGCGCAATCTTGACGTAGCGATGGGCCTGGAGAACCGCATCGTGTACGACATTGTGGATGTCACCGAGGGGTATTGCCGCCTGCGCCAGGCTCTGATCAGGGACAAGCGCGTCTCGGAACTGTATCTTTTGCCCGCGGCCCAGACTCGCGATAAAACCGCTGTCAGCCCTGAGGACATGGTCCGGCTCTGCGACCAGATGCGCGACGATTTCAATTTTGTCCTCATTGATTCGCCTGCCGGGATCGAACAGGGCTTCCGCAACGCCATCGCGCCGGCCGATGAGGTGCTCATCGTTACCACACCTGAGGTCCCAGCCGTCCGCGACGCCGATCGCATCATTGGCCTGATCGAGGCCGAAGAGAAGGGGCCGGCCAGCCTGATCATCAACCGCCTAAAGCCGGAGATGGTGCGCTATGGCAATATGCTGACCACGGCCGACGTCATCGAAATCCTGGCCATTGACCTGATAGGGATCATCCCCGAGGACGAGGCCATCATCGTCTCCATGAACAAGGGCATACCCATCGCCCTGGATGACGCAAACCGAGCCAGCCTTGCCTTTCACAACATCGCCCGACGTCTGCTGGGCGAAGAAGTCCCCTTCCTGGACATCAGGGAGATGCCCAATCTTATTGAACGCTTTGTTCGCTTTATTCGCCAGGGATAGGGGGTAAGCATGAGAATTCTAGACTGGTTATTCGGACAACGCAGGCCCTCCAGCCGGGAGATCGCCAAGGAGCGCCTGCAGTTGGTGCTGGCTTACGACCGGGTCAAGATCTCCCCACAGCTCCTGGAGACTCTGAAAGACGAGCTCATCGCCGTCATCTCCAGGCACGTCGAGATTGACCGGGAGGGTGTGGAGGTCACCTTTACCCGGGTCAAGAGCCGCAGCCGGCTGATAGCAGACATCCCCCTCCTCGGCGCTCGCGGGCAGAGAAAATGACGGCAGGCCACGAATTCACCCCAGGGCTCCTGATATACCGTTGAGGGCAAGGGATCAGTCTCTTAGCGACAGGGTATCGAGATCACCCTGGGCCTAAAGACTCGGCTAGTGCTTCCGAGAGGTTTGTGGGCACTAGCCGACGCTTTAGCATCAGTGTTAGGATTTGGGCGGCAGATGGATCGCAAGATATGGCGTCACTTCGACTTTGTGCTGCTAGCTGCAACTGTGCTCTTGATCGCCTTCGGCATAGCCATGGTCTACAGCGCCACTCTCGACACGCCGGCCCTGAAAGAACTGCCTCTCAGGCAGGCTATCTACGCCGTCGTGGGTCTGGCCTTCTTGGCATTGGTGGCCGCCATTGATTATCGCTCACTTGAAAGACTGCAAAAGCCCCTTTATGCCCTGACCATCGCCTCCTTACTCCTCGTCCTCTTTGTGGGGCAGATAACTTATGGGGCGCAGCGCTGGATCTCAGGC
>JAUWYT010000162.1 GCA_030615705.1 Chloroflexota bacterium | reverse complement strand
GCTTACCGCCAGAAGAGGCGCTCGACCAGGATTTGCAGCCTGTTCCTAAGGGGGGCAGCGAGAAAGGCGACGAACACGGCGGAGACCAGGGCGATGAGCAGGGCTCCCCAGGATATGGCTGCCCCGAACAGGCGCGCCAGTGGGCCGACCGTCAAAAGATAAAGGGCTGCCACGGTTATCCCCAGCATGGTGTAAACCAACCACCAACGGACTAGGCGGTCTATGTCCAGCAACGAGCGCTGTCTAAGGATAACATGGGTGAGGGCCATAGGAAAGGCGATGGCAGATGTGACGACGATGCGAGCATCTACCAAGGCTTTCCCCGCGAGGATGTTAGACACGGGCATAATGATGAAGGGCAAGAGGGTGAGGGTAATCCCCCTTCCCATCTCCCGCAGTTGCTCCCTAATCTCCGCAGACACCGTCGTCACGTAGGTGTGAATTAAACTGCCGATCCAGCCCAAAAAGCCCAGGGCCGGGCTGAGGAAGAGCAAGTTGAACAATATATAGCTTTTGTTAGCCAGCGTCTCCACGGCAGCCCCCTTGGCTTTGCTCATTTGACAAACAGAACTCAAGGCCCCTACTCGCGATTTCGCGTCTGGCGTCATTCTACCCCATTTCCACCAAAATGTCTATCCCAGCCCACTGGTCACCCCAAGAATTGTTTGCGTCTTAGGGAGTTTTGTGATATAATACACAGGCCAAGAGACGGGCAGACAGACCTGTCTCTTTATGCTGTCAACTGGTAATGGGCATCTGAGTTTCCCATTCTAACTCTGGAGGAGAGCATGCCCCTCAGCCAAACCAAACACATCTGCGAGCTCATTCCTCTTGGAGCCCTAGCTCTCATACTCCGCTGTAAGACATCCTCTCCAATCCTCGCGATTTTGGAAATTGCCCCCTCTGGTAATCCTATCCAGTTTGTCTTATTATTACACCAACGAAGGGAGGAACAATGATGTTAACCGAGAAACCTGTCACTGCCTTTCTGGACGAGCTAGCCAGTTCAGCTCCCGCCCCTGGCGGAGGAAGTGTGGCGGCCCTATCAGGCGCTTTGGGCGCAGCCCTGGTCAGCATGGTCTGCAACCTGACGGTAGGCAAGAAGAAATATGCCGACGTGCAGGAAGACATCAAGGCCCTGCTGGCCCAATCGGAGGCTCTGCGCAAGGAACTGGTCGAGCTACTGGAGGCCGATGTGCAGGTCTACACAGAAGTTTCCAGGGCCATGAAGATGCCTCGCGCTACTGACGAAGAGAAGGCCGCCCGCACTGTGACCATGCAAAAGGCCCTCAAGGCTGCTACCGATGTACCGATGCAAGTGGCTGAGGCATGTGTCGAAGTCATGGAGCTCTGCCAGCCAGCGGCCGAGAAGGGGAACGTTAACGCCGTCAGCGATGCGGGGGTGGCTGTCCTGATGGCAGAAGCCGGGCTGCGCAGCGCGGCCCTTAATATTCTCATCAACCTGGCGTGGATCAAGGACGAAGCCTTCGTGGCTGAGAACAGGGCCAAGCTGGATGCTCTGCTTGAAGGCAAGCCAGCTATGAGAGACGAGGTCTACCAGGTGGTGGTGGACAAGCTATGAGTCAAGTGTCTTAGCGCCTAAGCATCTAAGCAACACAACGCTGAGACGCTAAGACGCCTGGACGCTTGGACGCTGAAAAAGGAGGCAGTAATGACCGCAGTGATTCTGGATGGTCGAGCTCTGGCCAAGACAATCGCCGAAGAGATTGCCAACGAGGTGGCCGAATTCAAGCAGGAGCGTAGCTTCGCCCCAGCCATCGCCGTGTTACGGGTGGGGGAGGATCCGGCCTCGGTAAGCTATGCCAAAATGATCCGAAGGTCCTTTGAGAAAGCGGAAATGGAATTTGAGCTGCATGCCCTGCCGGAGACGGCTGGCGAAGGCGAGCTTCTGGCACTGGTGACCGACCTGAATGCCGACGAAGACGTGCATGGCATCATGATTCAAGAGCCACTGCCCCAGGGCATCAGGCCGGAGGTTATCATTGAGGCCATGTCGCCTGACAAGGATGTTGACGGCGTACACCCCGCCAATGCCGGACGCCTGGCCCAGGTTGCTCCGGCAGGGAGGCCGCCAGGAGTCTCTGGCTACTTTGTGCCTGCCACGCCTGCTGGGGGGATGGAAATCCTCAGGCGGCACGCCGTCGAACTCAAGGGCAAGCGGGCCGTAGTTGTCGGCCGCTCGAACATAGTCGGAAAGCCAATGGCCCTTCTCCTGCTGCGGGAGAATGCCACGGTGACCATCTGCCATTCGCGTACCGTCAACTTGGATGCGGTCTGCCGTGAGGCAGACATCCTGTGCGCTGGCGCGGGTCGGGCGCAGATGATCAAAGGCGATTGGATCAAGCCCGGGGCCGTGGTCATTGACTTTGGCTTCAACCGCCTGGGGGACAAATGGGTGGGCGACGTGGACTTTGAGGCCGCTAAGGAGGTAGCCGGCATGATCACCCCCGTGCCTGGCGGTACGGGCTCGATGACCAACGTCATGCTGATGAAGAACGTGCTCGAGGCAGCAAGACGGCAGATGGCGCGTTAGAGCAGCGATTGGCGCAAGCAGTTTGACAATCCCTCTCCGCTGTGGTAATATAGCGCGGTGCTGCGGGTAGCCAGATAAGTGCAATGCATCATGCCCTTGACAAGCATGATGCCAGCAATAAAACAAATCTCACAAGGAGGAACAAATGATAGTAGACGTAAAGTCGCCAGTACCTAGCGACATCGAGATCGCTCAGGCGGCCAATATGAGGCCCGTCCGAGAGGTGGCCGAGGACATCGGTCTCACCGAGGATGACATGGACCTGCACGGCAAGTACAAGGCCAAGGTCTACCTGGATGTGCTGGAGAAGTTCAAGGATCGGCCCAACGGCAAGTACGTTGACGTGACAGCCATTACACCTACCCCGCTGGGCGAGGGCAAGACCGTCACCACCATCGGCGTCAGCCAGGGGTTGGCCTACATCGGCAAGAAGGTCTTCACCTGCATCCGCCAGCCTTCCCAGGGGCCGACCTTCGGCATCAAGGGGGGCGCGGCCGGCGGCGGCTATGCCCAGGTCGTGTCCATGGAGGACTTTAACTTGCACCTGACGGGTGACATCCACGCCGTCGGCGCGGCCCACAACCTGCTGGCGGCCGCCATTGACAACCGACTGGCGAAAGAAGCCCGCTGGAGTACCAGCTTCTTGGCGAAAGCGATCTGCCCGGATGACGAGTACACGCCAAGCATGCGCAAGCGGCTGGAGAAGCTGGGCATCGAGTCGGAAAAGCCCTCCGATTTGAGCGACGAGGACAAGGAGCGGATGTTCCGCTTGAACATTGACCCCGACGCCATCCAGTGGCGGCGGGTGGTGGACGTGTCCGATGCCGCGCTGCGCAACATTATCATCGGCCTGGGTGCGAAAGGCGATGGCCCCACACGCCAGTCGGGGTACGACATCACCGTGGCTTCCGAGATCATGGCCGCGCTGGCTATGTGCAGCGACCTGGCCGACCTGCGCGAGCGCATGGGCCGCATCATCATCGGCACGAGCAAGCCGGGGGGGTTGCGTTATAAGCGGCCGGTGGAGCCGATCACGGCTGAGGATCTGAACGTAGCCGGCGCGATGACCGTGCTGCTCAAAGAGGCCATCATGCCCAACCTGATGCAGACACTGATGGGCAGCCCGGCCTTTGTCCACTGTGGCCCCTTCGCCAACATCGCCCAGGGCAACAGCTCCATCATCGCCGACAGAATCGCCCTCAAGATAATGGGGCCGGATGGCTACGTGGTCACCGAGTCCGGCTTCGGCGCTGACTGCGGCATGGAAAAGTTTATGAACCTCAAGTGCCGCGTCTCTGGGCTGGTTCCCAACTGTGTCGTTCTGGTCTGCACCGTCCGCGCCCTCAAGATGCACGGCGGTGGCCCCAAGGTCGTCGCTGGCAAGCCACTGAGCAAGGCCTACACCGACGAGAACCTGGAATTGCTGGAGAAGGGCCTGCCCAACCTGCTGCAGCACATCGAAAACGCGCTCAAGTTCGGCGTGCCAGTGGTGGTGGCTATCAACCGTTTCACCAACGACACCGACGCCGAGATTGAGTTGATTCGCCAGCGGGCTAAGGAGACAGGCGCCGAGGACGCCGTCGAGAGCAACGTCTGGACTACAGGCGGCGAGGGCGGCGCGGCGCTGGCCCAGGCAGTGGTCAAGGCCTGCGAAAAGCCGGTCAACTTCAAGTTCCTTTACTCTGACGAAATGTCCATCAAGGAAAAGATCGAAACCATCGTCCGCGAGATCTATCGCGCCGACGGGGTGGACTATACGGCCGAGGCGGAGGCCAAGATCAAGCTCTTTACCGACATGGGGTTGAGCCATCTGCCGCTCTGCATGGCCAAGACCCACCTCTCGTTCACTCACGATCCGACCATCAAGGGCACGCCGCGCGGCTGGCGGATGCCCATCACCGATGTGCGGGCCAGCGTAGGCGCCGGGTTTCTGTTCCCGCTGTGCGGCACCATGCGCACCATGCCCGGCCTGCCCACCAGGCCAGTCTTCACAGACATTGATATTGATCTGGAGACGGGCAAGGTGATGGGGTTGTCCTAGACCCCATGCTATCAAGGCGGGGAGGGCCTGGGTGCTCTCCCCGCCTTCGAGCGATAGGGGCCAACAAGGGCATGCGCAGCGAAAGCCCAGGGAGTACGAGGGGCTTCGGCTCGAACTGAGCCGAGCGGTGTCCCCTCGCTTCCCTTCTCACCCCTATATGTAGCAGCTTGCGCCGAATCGCTGCGCAAGCCCCAGCAATCATATGATTTTCGCAGACAATAGGTCTGTGGTATAATGAACTTCGCTATGCGTTAACTATGGGAGGAGGGAATACAAACGTGGAGAAGACCGTGTTGCACGTACCGAAGATGTACGCCGACCATCACGTCCTGGCTGTGCGTGACGCTTTGCTGCAATTGGATGGCGTGGAGGAGGTCCTGGCCAGCAGCACTTTCAAGCGAGTCATCGTTGGCTATGACTCGGCCCGCCTGGAGCCAGGCACGATAGAAGAGGCCCTTCGAGCAGCCGGCTAT
>JAUWYT010000010.1 GCA_030615705.1 Chloroflexota bacterium | reverse complement strand
GGCAAGCGGACAGCTCCCCCTTCTCACTGTGGTGCGAGACGTGGATGCCTTCAACGCAGCCGCCGTGGCCGCGTGGCGGGATCGGACCCTGGCCGAGGTGCTGACGGAGTTGCAGGATGCTCGGGCCACCTGGGTGGCCTGGCTGCAAGCTCTACCCGATGAGGAGTTCTTCCGGCAGCGTCTTTTCGTAGAGGATGACTGGTCTTTCCCTGGCTGTGTGGAGGTCCAGTGGCGGCACGACGCCGAACACGCCGCCCAGATCGCGGCTTGGCGGGAGGCTGAGGGCTTGAAGGGACAAACTGGCCCCAAGGTAGTCCTGCTAGCTGCTCTGAACGCCGGACGTGGGGAACTGCTGACCGTCGCTGCCCTGGTGCTTCCTGAGGAACGAGCGTCACGTCCCGTCTGCGGCGAGTGGACGCTCAAAGACGTGCTGGGGCACGTGGCCGACTGGGAGTGGCTGGGCGTGGAGGGCCTGCGCCAAATGGCCGCTGGCCACGCGCCCCAGGTGGAGTATGTCGAGGACCTGGACGCCTGGAACCAGGCCCACATTGAAGCGCGCCGCAGCCAATCATGGGAAGCGATATGGGCCGACTTCCACGCGGCGCGCCAGGCACTGATGGAGATTCTACACGGGATGACCCAGGCCCATCTGGAGCGATCTTTCCCCAGCCCTTGGGGCTCGGACCTCACGCCCTATCGCTGGACCTATGTCTACCTGGCCCATGATCGTGAACACGCCGAGGGGCTTCGGAGGACTGTTGATGAAGGTAGACTTTGATCGCGAGAGGGCCTGGTGGGACGCCAAGGCTCCTGAGGAGGAGCAGGACCTGGCCGACGAGGCGATCAACCGGGCGCTGCGCTGGCGGGAGATCGAGCTGCACTTGGCAGGCGTCCGCACTGTCCTTGACATTGGCGCTGGGACCGGAGCCTTTTCTATCCCCCTGGCCCGGCGGGGCTTCGCCGCCACCCACGTGGACTTCTCGCCGGCCATGCTGGCCCTCGCCTTCTGCAAGGCCGAAGGGGGAGGGCCCCGGCACCCGGCAGCGGGCGGGGCTGATCGCCGTGGCTGTGCCGGGGTAAGGAGGATGACCGGCGAACTTGCGGGAGGAGGACCGATGCGTTTTGCCCTTTCCACAGGCTCTCTTTACACGTATGGCCCGGACCGCGTCTTTGCTCTAGCCGCTGAGGCCGGCTTCGATGGCGTCGAGGTGTTCGTTGATCCGAGATTCGATACCCGCCAGCCGGTCTACCTGCGGCGGCTGATGGAGCGCTACGGTCTGCCTATCCTGAGCGTCCACGCTCCCTTCCGCCCACAGCGGCTGGCAGCCTGGCCCCAGACTCAACCCAAGAGCATCGCCGCGACGGCAGAACTGGCCAGGGCCGTAGGCGCGGAGGTCATCATTGTCCACCTGCCCCGCTTGAGGGAAAGGGCTTATGTCCGCTGGCTCCGCAATGATCTGAGGGCCTGGCAGCGGGCCCACCCCAATCCGGTGGTCGCCGTGGAGAACATGCCGCTGAAGTGGATCCGCTGGTGGCCCATTGCGCCGCTGGACCTCTGGCGGATGAACCGGCTGGAGGAATGGGGGGCTTTCCCTCACCTGAACCTGGATACCACCCACTTGGCGACGAAAGGGTTAGATCCACTGATGGTCTACGAGCGCCTGCGGCAGCGGGTGGTGCACGTGCACCTGTCCAACGCCCGCCGGGAGGGGCGGCGTATCCGGGAGCATCGCTGTCTGGAGGATGGCTTCCTGCCCCTGGGTGCATTCCTCGACCGGCTGGCGCAGGATGGCTACGCCGGTATCGTCACGGTGGAACTGGAACCAAAATTCCTGGAGACAGAGGACGAGGAGAAGGTGCGGTCCCACCTGAGGCAACAGATAGTCTTCTGCCAACAGCACGGCGGAGTATAGGGATTTTTGGTTCAGGTGCCCGGCACTTTTGGCCGAAACCTCAAAGGCAACGAGGTCTGGAAGACGTGCGAGCGGCTCGCTTCAGGCGACAGTCCCAAGTGCCGGGCACCTCAGCCCTTCCCCGCTCATCACCGCTTGAATGCCTACTAGAACTATTGGGAGGACGCCCATGCACAAAACTGTCGAATATGACGCCTTTGCCGATATCTACGACATCTGGGTGGAGACGGCGCCGGTCACGAAGCGCAATCTGCCCTTCTACGTTGAAGAGTACCTGCGCACGGCAGGGCCGGTAGTTGAGTTGGGCGTGGGCAACGGTCGCATCGCCATCGAAGCGGCCCGGCAGGGGAAGCCGGTCATCGGTGTGGACTCCTCGGCCGAGATGCTCAAACTCTGCCGAGAGCGGGCGGAGACCGCCGGCGTGGCCCACCTGCTCACCCTCATCCAGGCTGATTTCCGCGATTTCGTGCTGCCCGAGCCGGCCCAGCTCATCGCCATCCCCTTCCACACCATCGGTCACCTGGTGACCCTGGACGACAAGCGGGCCGGCCTGCGCCACATCTACGGCCAACTGGCCCCTGGCGGCCGACTCATCTTCGACCACTTCATGTTTGACCCAGAGGCTGCCCGACGGCATAGCACGGTCAGTCTGCGGGGCGAGTATACCGACGCCGCGACCGGCCACGATCTGCTCCTCTGGGAGATTGTCCGCTACGACTTTGAAGCCCAGAGGATGCGGATCATCACCTGGACCGACGAACTGGGCGATGACGGCGTTGTGATCCGCCGCAAGTATCGGCGCCTCAGCTTCAGTTGGCTCGATCCCCAGCAGGCTCGCGCCCTGCTGGAGGAGACCGGCTTCGAGGTCGAGGCCCTCTATGGTGACTTCGACTGCCGCCTCTTCGCTGAGGATTCGCCGGAGCAGGTCTGGGTGGCTCGCCGGCCGAACATGAGAAGCGAAACGTGAAAGGAGGCCTGAATTGCCAGCAGTGCACAAAAGCCGGACCAGTGAGGCGATCAGAGCACTATACGATCAGCAGCCCGAGCGGGAATGGGAGCGACTGGAGCGACATCGCACCGAGTTCGCTGTGACCCTGCGGTCGCTGGCCGAGCATCTTCCCCCACCTCCCGCGCGGGTGCTGGACTGCGGCGGCGGTCCCGGCCGCTACGCCATCGAACTGGCCCATCGTGGCTACGAGGTTACCCTCTTTGACCTCTCAACCGGATGCCTGCAACTGGCGCAGGAGAAGGCCACCGAGGCCGGCGTGACGCTGGTCGCCTACGAGCAGGGCACGGCCACCGACCTCTCCCGCTTCCCCGACGCCAGCTTCGATGCTGTCTTGCTCATGGGGCCCCTCTACCACTTGCTGGAGGAGGCCGAACGGCAGCAAGCTATTGCGGAATGTCATCGGGTGTTGAAGCCCGGCGGGCCGCTTTTCGCAGCCTTTATCAGTCGCTATGCCGCACCCCGGTGGGCGGCCGCTCACGAGCCCACCTGGCCCCTGGAGCATCCGGAGCTCACGGAAATGGTGCTGACCACGGGCGTCTTGCCCCCACGTGGGGAATCGGACGCGGAGTTCGTCGCCTACTTCGCCCACCCCACCGAGGTCGTCCCGCTGTGCCAGAGGGAGGGGTTCGAGGCTATCACCGTCCTGGGGGTCGAAGGGCTGGTGAGCATGATCGAGGATGGGGTGAACGCCCTGTCCGGCGAGGCGTGGGAGGTGTGGTTGGACCTGAACTACCGGCTGGCCGCAGACTCTTCAATCCACGGCTGTGTTGAGCACCTGCTGGTCGTGGCTGTCAAACCCCTCTGGCGTGCGGTGCTGTGCCAGATAGCCCGGCAGTTGGACGAGGCAGGACTGGCCTACAAGGTCGTCGCCGGGGCTGCGGCTGCGCTGCACGGCGTCCCGCTGCCGGTGAAGGACCTGGACATCGAGACGGATGCCGAGGATGCCTACCGCTTTCAGGCTCTCTTTGCCGATCATGTCGTGGAACCCGTAGCCCTGTGCGAGAACGAGACCCTTCGGGCTGAGCCTCAGGGCGAAGCCTACCGCTCCCACTTTGGCCGCTTCGATTTCGATGGGGTGGCCGTCGAGGTCATAGGCGACCTACACCGGCGGGAGGGAGAACGTTGGGTGTCCACAGGAGCCAGGACGGAGACCACAGTGGACCTGGACGGCGTGCCTGTGCGCGTGTCCTGGCTGGAGGAGGAGATACTCGCCTACGTCCGGCGGGGGCGGTTGGATCGAGCGGCCCAGTGCCTGCCCCACTGCGACCACGACCGGCTGCTGGCCCTGTGAAATGGTGGATGTATTTCACAGGGCTGGCGCTGCTGCGCGGGGAACAGGACACGGAGGTGCTGCGAGCGAGAAGGGCATTACATGAGCCAGACACGAGATCTGTTGCGAGGTGAACATGCTCTGGAGGGACGGCCATGAACCTTTTTCTGGCCCGCCATGGTGAATCTGAGTGGATCGTTCGCGGTGATGAAGCTGGCTTCAACAGCCCTCTAACCGACAGGGGTCGCCGGCAAGCGCGGCTGCTGGGTCGCTGGCTAGCTGCCAACCAAGAGGGGATTGACGTCATCTACGCCAGTCCGCTCGTCCGCGCCAGGGAGACGGCCGAGATCATCGCGGCTGAGCTAGACCTGCCATTGACCTTCGACCACGACCTTCGCGAGTTCGAGGTACCCTACTGGCGCGACAGCGATGACTACGCCTCACCGTACATCAACGGCTGTGCCGCAGCCCCATCCTACCTCCCCGAGAGCTACCTGCCCTTCAAGGCCCGGGTCCAAGGGGCGGCCCGCCGCATCCTCGAGGCCCATCCAGAAGGCACCGTCCTGATTGTAGCCCACGGCGGCACCGTTGGAACCATCGTGCGGTGTCTGTTGGGGGCCCACAACTTCGGCGTCTACACGGAACCCACCGGGCTTCACGGCCTGCGTTGGACTGGCAGCCGATGGCTCGTCGAGTTCATGAATCGCCGAGAGCACCTGCTGGAGGGGGATTCATGAGCATCAAGATGAAACCGACCGTCGAGCGCCGCCGGGCGGCACGGGAGTATTGAATGAACTGAGCGCCTCGACGACAGCGAAGGGCAAGTAGGCAAGTGACCACAACGATGGAGAGATGCTCTATGACGTGGCTTGAAAGGTTGAACGGAGATCCCATCCCCTGGCTGCTCGAGCCAGACCTGGATAATCCCGGCGTGCGCTACTTCGCGCTGCGGGAGCTGCTGGACCGGCCGGAGGACGATCCTGAAGTTCAAGCGGCCAGGGCAGCCATCATGACGACGGGGCCGGTGCCGGCGATCTTGGACGCCCAGTACCCCGAAGGCTACTGGGTCAAGCCCGGCGGCGGCTATTCACCCAAGTATCGGAGTACCGTCTGGCAGATCATCTTCCTGGCCGAGCTAGGGGCCGACCCGTCCGACGAGCGAGTGCGGCGAGGCTGCGAGTACCTCTTGAACCACGCTATCGCCGCCAACGGTGCCTTTTCGGCTTACCAAAAGCCAGTGCCCAGCGGCTCCATACCCTGCTTGAACGGCAACCTGCTGTATGCTCTGCCACGCCTGGACTACGCCGACGATCCGCGCGTGCAAGCGGCTCTTGCCTGGCAGGCTCAGGCCACCACCGGCGAAGGGGAGTTCCGATACCTCAAGTCGGGCACGAGTGGGCCATGCTTTGCCTGCAGCGCCAACGAAGGGCAGCCCTGTGGCTGGGGCGCCAACAAAGCCATGAAAGCGCTGATTGCGGTCCCACCAGAGCGGCGCAGCCCGGCCGTGCAGCGTGCCATCGAGGTCGGCGCCGAGTTCCTGCTCAGCCGTGACCCGGCCGCGGCCGACTACCCTTACACCAAACGGGTTAGCTCGACCTGGTTCAAGTTTGGCTTTCCGTTGAGTTACTGGAGCGACGTTCTGGAGACCACAGTGGTGCTGGTGGAACTGGGGTACGGCGACGATCCTCGGTTGAGCAATGCATTTCAACTTATCCTGGGCAAGCAGGATGCTCAAGGGCGCTGGAAACTGGAGAACTCGCTCCATGGCAAGATGTGGGCCGACGTCGAGGAGAGGGGGAAGCCCAGCAAGTGGGTCACCTTGCGCGCGCTGCGCGTCCTGAAGCGCGTTTCACAGGCGCAATAGTACTGGAACCTGACTTTGTCATTCTGAGGAGCGAAGCGACGAAGAATCTCCCCTGATGATGGCAAATTGCAGGCCAAGAACGAGATTCTTGGCTCCCTTCGGTCGCTCAGAATGACACTTCGGTAGGAGAGTGACATTATGACAGACATGGTTAAAACCGCAGCGTACGGCGGCGCGGGCTGGTCACCACGCACGGCCCCCTTGCACCAGGAGATCGGAGGGATCTGGGGAGCGTGCGGCATGGCAACGGAGTGGTCGCTGCTCAAAGCGGTACTGCTCCACCG
The DNA here is from genome assembly GCA_030615705.1 of Chloroflexota bacterium. Lineage (GTDB taxonomy): Bacteria > Chloroflexota > Anaerolineae > VGOG01 > VGOG01 > JAUWYT01. Next base: position 7,785 of record JAUWYT010000010.1, on the reverse strand, counting down.
GCCGGGACCAGAGCTGGAAGAACTGGCGGACCCAGACAGGGCTCAAATGCTCGCCCCGGTGGACGCCAGCCGGGCGCGGCAGCAGCACGACACCCTGGCCCAGGCCTATCGGGACGCTGGCATCGTCGTGCACCACGTCGAACCGGCTGAGACGCCGCCCCCCAACTTGATGTTCGTCGCCGACCTGATGTTCATGACGCCGGAAGGAGCGATCCTGGGGCGACCAGCGTCCACCGTGCGCGCCGGTGAGGAGCGATTCGTCGCCCGGCGGCTGGCCGACCTGGGGATCCCCATCCTGCGCAGTGTGCGAGGGAAGGGCACTTTTGAGGGGGCGGACGCGCTCTGGATTGATCCGCAGACTGCTTTGGTGGCAACGGGGATGCGGACCAACGCCGAGGGTGCAGAGCAGGTAGTGAGCCTGTTGCGGGAGATGGGCGTCGAGGTCGTCGCGGTGGGGCTTCCCTACGGGGCGATGCACCTGATGGGGACGTTGCGCTTCGCCGATTGGGACCTGGCCATCGCCTGGCCGGGGCGCGTGCCGTATGCCGTCGTGGAAGCGCTGCGGGCCCGGGAGTACACCGTCCTTTTCATACCGGATGCGGGGGAGGCGATGCTCGGGATGGCCCTCAACTTCGTGACGCTAGGCCCCCGTCGGATCCTGATGGCGGCTGGCAATCCTATCACCCAGGCGTTCTACGAAGATTCCGGCATCGCCTGCCAGGTGGTCGAAGTGGATGAATTGCTCAAAGCGGCCGGAGGCATCGGCTGCCTGACCGGCATCCTGGAGCGGGAGGCGCGCGAATGACCGACGACGTATGCGGTATACTGAACGCGAGTGGAAAGGAGCTTTCAAGATGACCCAAGCCCAAGAGCACCTGTCCCCCGAATCGCTGCTGGCCCTGCTCAAAGAGCGGCGCAGCATCCGCCGCTACCGGCTGGACCCGGTGCCGGACGAGATGGTCGAGCAACTGCTGGAAGCAGGCCGGTGGGCGCCTTCGGCCAGTAACCGGCAGCCGTGGGCCTTCATCGTCGTCCGGGACGAGACGATCCGCCAGCAGGTAGCCCAGCATGCCGCTTTTTATTTGATTCGCTGGGTGCATGCGGCGGAGGCCCCATTGCTCATCGTTCTGTGCGGGGATGCTCGGAACCGGTTTTACCGACAGTTTCTCCACGAGGACGTGGGGCTGGCAGGGGGGCAGATCATGTTGCAAGCCAAAGCTCTAGGGCTGGGGACCTGCTGGATCGGAGCCCTGGATCGCAAGGCGATTGGGGGCATTCTAAAGCTGCCGGACCATCTGGAGATCGTGGGGCTGCTGACGGTGGGGTTTCCGGCCGAGGACCCACCTCCGACGTCCCGCAAGCCGCTGGCGGAGATCGTGCACTATGACGTCTACGGCAACCGGGCGGATGACGGGAGTGTTACGCCGGGACGAGTGCCAGCCGGGCCGCTGGGGATTCTGCTGCGCCGGTTGCGGCTGCCGTTTCGGATCTGACATGGTCAAGGGTCTAGGTTACCAGCGTGAGTAGTTGTGTTATCCGCTTATCCGCTCCCATCCGCTGCAGCTATCTTCAGGAGGAACTATGACCGACCATCTGATTATAACCACCATCGCCCACGAACTGGGCCTCGAAGCCGATCAAATCGCCAGCGCCGTCCAACTGTTTGACGAGGATAACACTATGCCCTTCATCGCCCGCTACCGCAAGGAGGTCACCGGCGGGCTGGATGAGGAGCGGCTCCGGACTATCCAGACCCGCCTGAAATACCTGCGCCGCCTGGCGGAGCGCAAGGCGACGGTGCTGAAGAGCATCGCCGAGCAGGGCAAGCTGACGCCGGAACTGGAGGCCAGGATACAAGCAGCCATGGTGCTGCAAGAGGTGGAGGACCTCTACTTGCCCTACAAACCCAAGCGGCGCACGCGGGCCACCGTCGCCAGGGAGCGGGGGCTGGAGCCGCTGGCGGAGCTCATTCTGGCCCAGGAGATCACAGAGGGGAGGCTGGAACAATTCGCCCAGGACTACCTGAGCGAAAAGGTGCCCAGTGTGGAGGACGCCTACGCCGGGGCGCGGGACATCGTGGCGGAGGTCGTCTCCGAAGATGCTGACCTGCGCAAAGCGGTGCGAGAGCGCACCTTCGGCCAGGGCCTGCTGGTCTGCGCTGTGGCCGATGCCTCCCTCGATCCCCAGGGCAAGTACCAGATGTACTACGAATACGCCGAGCCGCTGAAGGCCATTCCGCCCCACCGCCTGCTGGCCATCAACCGGGGGCAGAAAGAAGGCGTGCTCAAAGTCAAAGTGGAAGCGCCGGTAGATGAGATCACGGCTGAGGTCCAAGGCCGCTACCTGAAGAATAGGCACTCCGTTTTCGCCGCTCAGGTGAGAGAGGCTGCCGCCGATGGCTACAAGCGGCTCATCGCCCCTTCCATCGAACGGGGGCTGAGAGGCACCTGCACCGACGAGGCGGACGACCACGCCATCAAAGTCTTTGCCGCGAACCTGCGCAACCTCCTGCTCCAGCCGCCACTGCGAAGCAAGATAGTAATGGGCATTGATCCGGGCTACCGCACCGGCTGCAAGGTGACCCTGGTGGATGAGACGGGCAAGTTTTCAGGCGGCACGACCATCTATCCCCACGCACCGCAGAAGCAGTGGGACGAGGCCAGGGATATTCTGGTCAGCCTGGTCACCAGGGGGAACGTTGACGTCATCGCCGTCGGCAACGGCACCGCCTCCCGTGAGACCGAGGCTCTGGCCGCCGAGGTCATCGCCGAGGCCGGGCGGGGAGCCTACGTCATCGTCAACGAGGCCGGCGCGTCGGTGTACTCCGCTTCCCCGCTGGCCAGGGAGGAACTGCCCGATATGGACGTCTCCATGCGCGGTGCCGTCTCCATCGCCCGCCGCCTGCAAGACCCCCTGGCCGAGCTGGTCAAAATCGAGCCCCGCTCCGTCGGCGTGGGCCTCTACCAGCATGACGTGGATCAGAAGAAGCTGGCCGAGACCCTGGACGCGGTGGTCGAGTCGGCCGTCAACCACGTGGGGGTTGACCTCAACACCGCCTCGCCAGCCCTTTTGCAGTACGTTTCGGGCGTCAACAAGCAGGTGTCCACAGCGATCGTCAGGCACCGAGACGAACACGGGCCGTTCAAAGCCCGCCGGGAACTGAGGAAGGTCAAGGGGATAGGGGAGAAAGGATTCGAACAATCGGCAGGCTTCCTCAAGATCCCCGCCGGGGAGAACCCCCTGGACAACACCTTCATCCACCCGGAGTCATATCCCGTGGTGGAGGGTCTCTTCACTCTGATGGGCGTGCGAGGGAACGAGCCTGATTTGGCTCAGAGGGTCAAGGCTTTCCGAGTCGAGAACGACCTGGCTGAACTGGCTGATGTTCTGGAGGTGGGCCTGCCCACGCTGACGGACATCTTCGACAACCTCATCAAACCTGGCCGCGACCCCCGCGACGAATTGCCCAAACCCATCCTGCGGAGCGACGTTCTGAAGATGGAAGACCTGCGGGAAGGGATGATCCTCAAGGGCACGGTGCGCAACGTGGTGGACTTTGGCGCTTTCGTGGACATCGGGGTCAAGCAGGACGGCCTGGTGCACGTCTCCAAGATGGCCGACCGCTACGTGAGGAACCCCCTGGAGGTGGTCTCAGTGGGCGATGTGGTGGAGGTCAAGGTCATTAGCCTCGATCTCGAACGGGGACGCATCGGGTTGAGCATGAGGAAATAAACGCAGCTTGCGATAGTTGAATGAGAGGATAGCCGAGCGATGAAAGGCAAGTCCTGGTTCAACCTGCTAGGGCCCTCCACCCGGGCTTTCGCACGAGAGGCACGGCGCACGCCGGGCTACTCTCTCTTTGACTGGTTACACGGGTACGTTTATGGACGCTGGCCTTACCTTTACATTGGCATCGGGACCGGAGAGCATCCGCTGGCTCGTATCTTTAGGCCGCTCGTGCGTCAGTTGGCCCGGCTGTTTCCGCCCAGGCCACCCGATGACGCTGACCGCGTCACCTTCGCCGACACCTACCACGGCAAGGTCGTGCCACTGGAGGCGGCAAAGCAACTGGTCACCGTCGAGGAAGAGATCAGCCTGACCAACCTGGAGCAGGTAATCCCCTACGCCCTCGCCCGAGACATCGTGCTGCAGAACCCCGATCACATCGTGGTTCTGGAGTGCCCCTGCCGCGCCTCGCGCTCCAATCCCTGCCAGCCTTTCGACGTGTGCCTCGTTGTCGGCGAGCCTTTCGCCAGTTTCGTCGCCGAGCACCATCCGCACCGTTCCCGCTGGATCACTCCGGAGGAGGCGGTGGAGATCCTATGCGCCGAGCACGAACGGGGCCACGTGCACCACGCTTTCTTCAAGGACGCGATGCTGGGCCGCTTCTACGCGATCTGCAATTGCTGCGCCTGCTGCTGCGGGGCGATGCATGCCTGGCGTCATGGTACCCCGATGCTGGCCTCCTCCGGCTACGTCAGCCACATGGCTGCGGACCTGTGCGTCGGCTGCGGCATCTGCGCCGACTCTTGCCAGTTTGGGGCGCTTTCGGTGAGCGATGGCATTGCTGCTGTGGACACCATCACCTGCATGGGGTGCGGCGTGTGTGTCTCCAAGTGCCCTGAGGGAGCGCTCTGGCTCGTGCGCGACCCGACCAAGGGCGATGCGCTGGAGATCCGCGCCCTCATCGCCAGTGCGGGCAGCGCTGCCTGAGGAAGATCCTGTACCATATCAGTGAATAGAAGAACCGTGAGCAACAGCAAGACTCTCATTCATCCGCGCAGGGTATTGTTTGCCCTGGGTCTGGGCACAGCCCTGTCCCTCATGGGTGATGGGACATTGTACACCGTGTTGCCCACCCACACCGCTGAAGCCGGTATCGCCCTGAGCAGCGTGGGGATCATCCTGGGCGTCAACCGAGCGGTGCGGCTCTTTCTCAACGGCCCGGCGGGGCTGGCTTACGACCGCTGGCCACGGCGCTGGCTGTTTGTGCCGGCCCTGTTCATTGGTTCGCTCTCTACAGCGGTATACGCTGCCACGCGCGGCTTCTGGCCGATGCTGGTCGGGCGGCTGCTGTGGGGACTGGCGTGGTCGGGCATCTGGGTTGGCGGGGCGACGGTCATCCTGGACGTGACGACGGCCCAGGATCGCGGGCGATGGACGGGCCTGTACCAGACGTGGTTCTTCCTGGGCGCGGCGCTGAGCGCCTTGGCCGGCGGCCTGCTCACCGACTGGCTGGGCTACGGCGCAACGATGTGGCTCGGCGCGGCGGTGACAGCCTTGGGTGGACTGGTAGCATTGATCCTGCTGCCGGAGACCCGCAGCATCCGACCGGATTTGGACTACCCCTCCGTTGAAGAGATCAGGCCCCGGCTGCGCGCCAACCGGGGCCTGTGGGTCGCCGCGTCGTTGCAGGGGATAAACCGCTTCGTCATCGCCGGCGTCTTCGCCGCCACTATGGGCTTGTTGGTGCAGGATTGGCTGTTATCCACGAGCTTGACCCTGGGGGTGGCCACACTGACCGGCTTGCTCATGGCCGGACGGACGCTCCTCAGCGTGGTAGCCGCTCCGCTGGCGGGGGCGGCGTCGGACCGGCTGGGGAGTCGCTGGGGGATGGCGGCGTGGGGATTGGCTATCGGCGCCGTCAGCATGGCGTTGGTGGCCTGGGGCGAGCCGGTCGCCATTTTGGCCGGTGTATCGCTGGGCGCTGTGGCCGGAGGGAGCGTGCAGGCCCTCGTCACGGCCCTCACCGGCGATTTGGTGAGCCAAGCCCAGCGGGGGCGGGCCATCGGTCTGCTGCACACGGCCGGCGACCTCGGCAGCGCCATTGGGCCGCTAGCAGCCTACGCCCTGATGCCGTGGATTGGGCTGGGGGGAGTGTATCTGCTCTGCGCAGGGCTGTTCGCGGTAGGGTTGGTGTTGGCGATGCTGTTTCGGCCACGCGCCCGATAGGTCTTGCGACACCTGCTGGGCACATTTCGATCTGGTTAGCTTACAACCAGACTTGTGTTCAGCAAAGGCGCTATCAAGTACCTGCACCCGGCTGTGGTGGAGTAGCGCGTCATCTTACAGGCTCCCTATGCCATCTTATGGCCGCTCGTGTTTCTTCTTGGGAGTTGTCGGAGCGTCGATCCCCAGAGGCGCATGCATCAGCGATTTGCCGCAAAATGCATTGACCAGTATAATGCTGTCTACAGCATAAATGCAGGTAGTTCTACAGTACAGGAGGTGTTCCATGAAACGGCCTGACGCAGTTAGCCTGATCGCTGTTTACCATTTCGTGATGACCATTCCGTTCCTCATCGGCAGTGGCGCTCTCGTCTTAGCCGTGGTGCCTGTCCTGATCAATGTGGAATCGCGAGAGGTCGTCTGGCCGCTGTTCGGGATCGGCATAGGCCTCTTCTTCTGTCTGCTCTTTGCCCTTGTCTTCCTGCTGGTTGGCATTGGGCTTTGGCGGTTGTGGCCGTGGGCCCGCTGGGCAGCCATTGTGCTGGCTATCCTTTTACTGCCTGCCTTCCCTATCTGGACGGGCATCGGCGCGCTGATCATCTGGTATCTGCTGCAGGACGAAGCGAAGCAAGCAGTCGGCCGGTGACCATGGTTAAATGCAGAGCTACCTAAATGCGACACTTTCAGCGCAAACAAAAAGGGGATCAACAGAGAGACCGCTCTGTGAGATCCCAATACTGATGCCTCACTTCCTGCTAGGGCCAGGAGGCAAGACTTATGGAATTACAGAAGAAGCCGCTTTCTGCGCAAGCAGGAGCGGCCTTTGTGTCTTTGCGTCAGCATTTCCAACGATGGTGCCTATGTCGGATGCAAACTTTGCTCTGGGCACCCTGATCACTAACCGCCTGACCTATGTCCCTCTCTGCGCTTTTGAGCGCCTGGCAAACCGATCCAAATATTGCCTCGAACATCGCCGCGTGGCGGACCTTCCCCACGCGGCCGGCGCAGTTTGTGCCGTTCCCAGATGACCTCAATTCCGCGCTGGTGGACGCCGTGCGTGCCTGTGGCATCGGCGCGCTCTACACCCATCAGGCGGCGGTGTGGCAACGCGCGCAAGCCGGCCAGCACCCGGTGGTCGTCACCGGCACGGCCAGCGGCAAGACGCTCTGCTACAACCTGCCCGTCCTCGACCGTCTGCTGCGCGATCCACAGGCGCACGCGCTCTACCTCTTTCCAACCAAAGCTCTGGCCCAGGATCAGAAGGATGCGCTGAGACAGCTCATAGTGGTTTTGCAAGAAAACGCGCCCCCCTTCAATTCCCCCGGCATGCGGGGGGAAAGCCCCGTAGGGGCAAGGGGCGCCATCCGCATTGCCACCTACGACGGCGACACGCCGGCCGAGGCGCGCCCGGCCATTCGCGCGATGGCGCGCCTGGTCATCAGCAATCCCGACATGCTGCACACCGGGGTGCTGCCGCATCACACTCTGTGGGCCGATTTCTTCCGGCATTTACAATTTGTGGTGATAGACGAAATGCACGCCTATCGTGGGGTGTTCGGCTCGCATGTGGCTAATGTCCTGCGCCGGCTGAAACGCATTGCACGCTTCTACGGCTCGTCGCCCCAGTTCATTTTGACCTCAGCGACGATTGCCAATCCGGTTGAGTTGGCCGAGCGTTTGATCGAGGAGCCGGTGGTGCTGGTGGACGACGATGGCGCGGCCCGAGGCGCCAGGCATTTCTTGATCTACAATCCTCCCGTGGTGAATCGTGACCTCGGCTTGCGGCGCAGCGCGCTGCTGGAGAGCGTCCGCTTGTCGGGAGACCTGCTGCAGCAC
>JAUWYT010000017.1 GCA_030615705.1 Chloroflexota bacterium | reverse complement strand
CTGTTTTCCAGGAAGCGCCATAGGGAATCCAGCCCTATTGCTGGCACGACAAAAGCTATAGGCAAAATGCCAACACTTCGCAGGAAATGCGGCGCATCCTCAGCCAGTATGGTGGGTAAAATCATGACCGCCAGCCAGATTAGGACAAAGGCGTGCTCAACTCTCTGGCGAAATCTAATGAAGCAAAGGATCAGCCCCAGCAGGAAGAAGGCGCCCAGAACTGGATCGAAGACAGGGCGAAAGGGCACGTTGTGGCGAGGGATGAAATCGCCACGATTGGTGAACATCAGCAGTGTCTTGCCTGCATGCCGCAGGAGTGTCCCCCAGAAGTCGCCTTCGTTAATCGCGGGATTGAATATCGTCACCTGCCCGACACGGCCAAGGAAGGCATCCCCGTGCGTGGCCACATAGACCATCAGCGGGGCCAAAACCACCAGGGCGGCCAGCACAAAGGTCAAAGCACCATGCCTCCAACCTCCAACCTCCAACCTCCGACTTCCAACCTCCAACTTCCAACTTCCAACCAGGATTAGATACAGGCCGAAGACGGCCAGGGCTACGATGGTGAATCGTGCCGCTAGGTACGCATAGAAGGTGAACCCGTAGAGCAAACCCCCCGCCAGGAAATGGCGTCTGTTGCCATCCTTCAGACCGAGCCACAGTTGCCAGAGGGCCAGGGCCACCAAGAGGGGCATGGCCACGGCGCGGAAGCCAATGCGGCTCAAGTTGACGTGCCACAGGGTCAGGCCCGTGATGGCGGCGGCCAACAGCCCGATGCGCCGATTGAACACGGCTTTAGCCATGAGATAGGTGGCGGGAATTGTCAAAGTGCCCAGCAAGGCAGCCACGATCCGTATCGCCCCTGGGCTCCGGCCCAGGACGGTCACGGATAGAGCTACCAGATAGACAAAAAATGGCTCGCGGCCGTTGTTGGCCTCAAAGAAAACCGGCCTTTGGCCTTCTAAAACGCCAAGGGCATCCAGGCCGTTGAAAGCTTCATCGTGGTAAAGGCCGGGCGGTATGCATCCGAGAGCCCAGAAGCGCAGGGCCGTTGCCATAGCTATCACCAATAGCAAAGGCACCCATTTCCAACTTCCAATTTCCGACTTCCAGCCTCCAACTGGTCTCTCCAACCTCTGCCAACCCTTCCCCCGCTTCCCCCACAGGCGTAAATTATAGCACAAGGCATGAAAATGTCAACCAGTGCAATTGCGTCGCAGACATTTTGCAGGCCCCTCGTCTGTGGCCTGATTTGGCCTGATTCTCGCGGCACGGCACACAGATTTGAGGGAGTAAGTTGACAATAAGATGGGTGAGGAGCTTGAGAATATCCCCCTTTCAAAATGTCTGATTTCGTCGGGGACAGGTTGTCCTTAACTCGAAAGGTTCTCGAAAAAGCCAAAGAGGGACCGGCCATCGTTGACCGACCCCTCTTTCTATTCTTTTTGCTAGCAGCAATTCAGCACCAAAGTGCTACACTTGAGATGGGCAAATTCATTGTGCCGCCGCTTGAATCTGCACATCATCCACATATGTCCAAGTGTTATACCACCCATCAACTCTGGTCGCGTTCTCGAAACGCAACGTGATCTTCTGACCCCTAAGAGGTGTAAGGTCATGCATGAATTGCTTCCAACCCAAGTCCTGTAGAGAGTCGCAACCAAGAGCAGGGTCTGGATAGTTGTCGTAGTTATCTTGTAGGATAAGATTGTCGTTGATGTAGACATCAAAGGAGTCCCCCAAGCGGCCATCAGTCCACTTGATATGGTCATAGGTTTGGACGCGGTACCAGAATGTCAGATTAGGCATATCCATAAATGGAACAAAGAAAGTTTGATACATCCAAGCCTTGTGATCTCCTAGCTCATCGGGATCCGAGGTGTTACAATAGCTAGAATCCCCAAGTAATGCCGCATACTTGTCTGAGTGCGCGTAAGGAGAGCTTACAATGGGTTGCGGGAGATCCCCGCCGTGCTCCCAACAGTCAAAATTGCCGGTCTCAAAGCCCCCATTGCAAAGAACAGAGTAGTCTCTGAGAACAATTGGAAGATAGATCTTTTTGACAACAGCAGTTGGGATAACACGAGTTTCGCATGAGCCAAAGTTGTTGCCTGTAAAGACCTCCGATACACTTGTACTTACTGTTACCCGATTAGTGAGGGTAATGGGCCTTAATATGTTACTGTTCACTACACCTGTGAGGACTAGTGTGTGCGGACCACCCACCACCGTCCTCACATCCCATATTACTCTCTGACCTTGTTGCACGACGGGTTCTCGGTTGCTACTCAAGTACTCCAGAAGTACTGGAAGTGTCTCAGTAATGATGACATTCTCAGCAGTTCCGCCCGTGTTGGTATAGGTGATTTGATAGGATATTCTCTCTCCAGGAGCAATCGAAGGAGGTCCTGTCTTGGAGATAGCCAAGTCTGCAAGTTTGACGGTAGTTATTATCGGCGTGCCCGTAGTTGGGGCCACTCTCTCCGCACATTTGACGCCATACATATCATTTTTGATAAAACCAGCATTTGTGACACTGTCCGCATCGACTCCAACAGTGAATGTCTTCGTAATGCACTCATTAATTTCCAAAGCAGGCTCAACCCATAATACTTCATGACGATCAGCAAAGTAGGAACCACCGCTGTGCCAAGTTGTGCTCAGGGGGATCGTATCTGTGATGACCAACACCGTCGCGCGAGCATCGCCTGTATTCGTCACCGCCAGTGTATACGTGAGCAGCCCCCCAGGAGCCACTGGCTCCGGCTTGGCTGTCTTGCTTATCTGCAAGATGGGGCTTGGCTGGTCAGCTAGACTCACCTTTGTTGCGATAGGGCTTATTCCGGCAAGGAACGCAATGATCAAGGCAAATAAGCCTAGAGTAAGCAAGTGGAAATAGATGGTGTACTCAGACCTTCTATGACTTTGTATCACCTTTGCTTACCTCCCAAACGCAATACCGAAATGCGTGCGAGCTATTAATCGGCTTAGAACTTAGTGTGGTGGACCTGTTGTTCGCGTTGGTCTCGGCACCTCTTTGGGCCAAAGCCACCAGAAGCGCTGTTCTTCGCTGAGTTTGCTGACTTCTTGAACTGTCGCATCTTCCACCTCTCGTACTACCACTACCTTCCAAAAATAGTGGCCATACTTGGACGACGGTGGCTCATGCCCCAAGCTGTATTCCTTACTTGTCACACAGCCAATCTCTATGTGCGACTCCTGTTCTTCATGTCGCATCAGCACACTGAACCGCATATCAGGGCCTAGGGTCTCCGTCCATTCCCATCGCAGGACAACCTCTTGACCGCGTACGAATTCAACCTCGTCCACCGGCTCGCTCAGTGTCGGTGCTGGAAGGAGGGTTGGTGTTGGCGATGGGGCCAGTGTTGTTGGCGATGGGGTGGGCAATGTCGTCACGACGGCCGGTGGCCCAGGAGTCAGAGCTATGGTTGATGTTGGTGCAACCTGAGGTCTTGCTGATGTAGGTGTTGGAAGCGTTGGCGTAGGTGTTGGAGGCACTGGTGTAGGTGTTGGAGACATTGGTCTAGGTGTCGGAGACACTGGTGTAAATGTTGGAGGCATTGCTGCCGTCGCAGGCGGAGTGGTTGGAGTTATGATGGGAGTAGGGCCAGGAGTGGGAGTGAGCTGCTTAGGCGCAATAATATACTCAAGTCCAACAATGACTGCCATCGCAACAACAGCTAATATGCCCAAACCAACGATCCACTTCAAGACCCCAGTCGGCGCTGCAATGCCTGTAGGGTAGCTGAGGGCAATAGCGGTGATGTTGTCGGGTCCCCCTCGATGGTTGGCTAGATCAACCATCTTCTGAACAGCTTCTTGTGCCTTGTAGCTGGAGGCGATCTTTGCAATCTCTTCATCTCTCACGACATCAGATAATCCATCAGAGCAAAGAATCAGTTTATCGTCCGGCTGCAATTCTTCCTCAAAGACATCCACTTGAACATCAGGCCGCCTGCCCAAAGAACGAGTAATGGCGCTGCGACGAGGGTGCCTCTTGGCTTCCTCTGGGGTAAGATTGGCAGCATCTATCTGCTGCCGGACCCAAGAGTGATCCTTTGTGATTTGCCTTATTTCATCAGCGCGCACCAGGTAAGCTCTACTATCGCCTACATTGGCGACGTACAGCTCATTCTCACCATGCAAGACGGCTGCGACGATGGTAGATCCCATCCCGGCCCAGGTCGGGTTACGGGAAGCTAACCCATATATCTCCTCATTAGCGATCTTAATGGCCCTCTCCAAACTTTCCTTTATGCCAAGAGCAGGATCACCGTAGTAGTATTCATCTATCACTTTTCGCCAAGCGCGGTCGCTGGCAACTGCACCCGCCTCGTGGCCGCCCATCCCATCAGCAACAATATAAATAGCTCCTCTTTCAGCAAGCTGGTCGGGATCCTCTGGCTCAAAGAAGCCGAGGCTGTCCTCATTATGATCCCGTTTACGGCCAGGATGACTGGCTTTTCCCACCTCGAACTTGATCTTCTCTGCCATTTGGGCCGTCGCCTCCTCAAACCAGAATGTATGACAGTTCGTCGGCTATACTCTATTCTTCCCCTACTTGGGCCTAATTACAAAAGTCGATCTCATCTGATGCCATAGTGGTCGCGGGGGTGCGTGGAACTTCATCTGCGATGGCCAAGCGCTTCCCCATCAGCCTGTTGAAGAGTGTTGACTTACCAATGTTGGGCCGACCAACGATGGCCACGATAGGCCTACCCATACCAGATTCTCACCTCAGCGTGCAACGGTAACCGGCACCTCGCAAAGCTCGTAGTTCGCGTCTTTCTTGACTACCACCAAACGGAACCAGTACTTGCCAGCAGGTAGGTTGGTGGTGTCCCAAACGCCGAGTAGGCCATCAGCCACAGGTTCCTCAAAGCGCCGCAGGAACGACCACTCGAATGCACCCTTGTGGCGAAACTCGAACTTGTAGTAGTCAAAGCTTTCAATCTCTGCCGAACCAAGGATCTCGACCGGTCCCTTGAGCACGGCGTTCACTGTTGGATAACAAAGCCGGGCCTCGGGTTTGGGACACTCGGGCGTAGCCCCAGTGACAGGCGCTGGCGTGTACAAGGGGCGGGTTGGTGTTGCAGGGGTTGGTGTAGTAGGCGTTGTTGTAAGGGTAGCGGTCGGTTCCAACGTAGAGGTTGGCTCTGGCGTGGCCGACGGTGTCGGCGATGTTGGAGATACTTCGGGCGTTGGCGTGTCCGTCGGCGTGGTCACCCTAGGCGATGGTGTCGGCGACATTGGTGCTGCTTCAGGCGTTGGCGTGGCCGACGGTATGATCACTGCGGGCGACGGCGTTAACGTTGGCAGAGGTGTTATCGTGACCGGGGGTGGTTGCCATCCTCGGAACCAGGTCCATACCAAACCAATAAGCACTGCCACAGCGGCCAACGCGGTGGCCGGTTTCTTCCAGACAGGCCTCGGTTGAGGGATCGCATCCTGTAAAGCGGTGATAAACTCCTTGGTAGTCTGGAATCTCTCCCGCTTATCCTTTTTTAGAGCCTTCAGAACGACCTGTTCCAAATCTGGGGAAATATCCGGGTTAATTTCGGAAGGTGGGGCTGGGTCCTTGTGGATCACGGCGACCAGGGTTTGGCTCGTGGTCTTCTCCTTGAAAGCAGCCTTTCCTGTCAGCATCTCGTATAGGACTACACCCAGGGAGAAGATGTCGGAACGATGGTCCACACCGGCGCGGGTTATGTGTTCGGGCGACATATAACCGGCTGTGCCAATAGTTCTGCCTGTCTTGTCACGGCGGCCAGTATGATAAGGCCTCATGATACCAAAGTCGGATAGCACTGTTCGACGCCCATCCTTTGAAAGGAGAATATTGGACGGTTTGATGTCTAAATGCACGATTCCCTTCGAATGGGCGTAGCTCAAAGCCGGACCGATCTGGCGCACGATGTTCAGGACCTCGGGCGGTTCAAGTTTCCCCTTGTGCTTCAGGAGCCTCCTCAAGGAGTAGCCCTCAATGTATTCTAAGGCGATATAGCACTTGGGTTCACCACCAATGTATTTCTTTTCGACATAGCCGTCTTGCTTATCTTCCGTTAAAGAGAGGGGGATGATCCTCACGATGTTAGGGTGGTCGAGCTCACTTAACACATTGGCTTCCGTTTGCAAGGCACTGTATTCGTAAGGTCTGTCATGGGCTATTTTCAGCGCCACATGCCCCTTTCTACCCGGCAGCTTAGCCCTATAGACCGTGGCCATGCCTCCGTCGCCTTCGGGTAGCTTGGCAATGATCTCGATGCTGCCGATCTTGTCACCCTCTTCAAGCTCCACTGTCAGCCTGGCCCCACATTGAGCACAGAAGGTCTGCTGCATGTCCTCAGCTTCAGTTTTGCACCTTGAACATAGTTTGCGCATATCGTTCCCCTGACGGAGTACACTTCAGTCAACCATGGGATAACCTAGGCACAACCGTTGAGAAGATTGGCTCTTAGACCACGTCAAGTCCGCAACCCGGCCGGAAGCGGGAGACTTTGTTGTGGCGAATACGCACAAGCCTATTGATTCACACGATTTGATGCTTCCACGACTTAGTCCTGTTCCAGCTTGTCCATGTCTCGGGTGTCTTCCGTGCTCTCTATTTCCTCGCCCATATCCCGAGTTTCCTCTTCGCCCTCCACCTGCCGAGTCTCCTCGCCCGTTGGGCATCTCTCCACTTCCAGTTGGGTGAACTCCAGCACCGTGCGTGTTCCTACTTGTATCCTATCCTTGTCTCTCAACCGGACTCCTTCAGCTGGGACTGGAGCCCCATTTACCTTAGTGCCGAAAGTGCTGCCTACGTCGAAAATCCGGAAGCGGCCCTCTTCAAATATGAGACTGGCATGCTCCCTGGAGACAGGCCGGTCTGGGATGAGAATATCGTTGTCCGCACCACGACCAATACTGGTACTGCGGGCGAACAACTCAAACGTCTCACCTGGGCTGAGCTCGACGCTCTGGATGACTCCCAGAGTCGCTATTGGCTCCATAGATACGTCTCTCGTCTCCTCATCCATTTCACGCGTCACCTGATCTGAGATCTCATCTGGAGGTATATACTCCTCCTCAAAGAACTCAAGTTCCCGCCGACGTCTTCGCAAGACTACAATTCCTGCCATAAGCCCCACAGCCAAAGCCAGGAGAGCAACTGTGTACCAGTTAATTCCCTCTCGAACACGTACACTTCTCTTCGCAGTGTCAGCCACGCCCTCGTTGTCGTAAACCTCACAACTGAGCGTATGATGGCCTGCACCAGCTTGAGCACTGTCCCACACAAAGCGATAGGGAGGCGAGGTCATGGGAGGTTCTGGTTTATCATTTATATAACATTGAACTTTCTTCACCCTACTTTGGCAGGTGGCAACTTCTGCTTCAATTGTCACTTCATCTTGAACTAACCCCTCGGGTGGGCTCACAAAAAGAATTTCTGGTCTGCAAGGTATGGGTGTGGGTGCGAGTGTGGGCGTGGGCCTAGGTGCAGGTGTCGGCGTCAACGTCGGCAGCGCCTTGATCTCAATGCTCAGCTCTCTAGCATCCGTTGGACCCTTGTCGTCGTGAACCTGGACTCTTATAGTATGGGGCCCTGCCAAGACTTCAGTAGTATCCCATTGCCAGACATAGGGTGGCAAGGTTACCGGAGGCTGCGCTTCGCCATCAACATAGAACTGGACCTTCTTTACCATACTCTGGTAGGTAACCGTCACTTCAATGGACACCATTTCACCTTGGGTTACCGGGCCAGGCGCGCTAACAGTAACAGATTCAATTGTCGGTATAGGTGGCGTATAGAATCCCTTTTGGTCATCGTCTTGCCAGGCTTTATGCTGCACTTTTACTTTGAGGCTATGGTGCCCCGCACTGGCGGCCCCAGATCTATACTTGATCACGTATTGATTCTTCAGTTGATTAGCGATGACCCCGAAGAGCCCCCCTAACTCGGCTGAGGTAGGCGCAAAAAGGCTTCGCCCACCAGTGCGCTTGGCCAAGCTCCCCAAATCCTGCTTAGCCCGCGCATTGAGGTATACCTCGGACCCTAACCCTATCGTGTAGAGGGGGACATTGATCTCCGCGGCCTTAGCTTTAACATCTTCAAGCCTCACTTGGCTACATGGCCTGCGTTCTGAGTCGCTTTGATCCACGCCATCAGTGAGAAGAACGATAGCCCTCCTCCCTTCTGGGATCTCTGCAGTCTTGTTCACCCCCTCAAAAGCCGCATCGTAGAGACAAGTCCATTTTGGCTCTGTGGTCAGGTGATTCACCGCATTGATCGCCGCACCGTGGTCTATGGTGAAGTCTATCTCAAGGGTCGCCTCCTCGTTGAAGCTATATACGGCAACTTTGTCCTGGTCGGCCAGGCTCCAGATGAAATCCGCTGCTGCCTTCTTGGCTTCGTCTATCGGCACCCTTCCCGATTGATCTGGCACCCGCATGCTGTCGCTGGTATCGAGCACAAGGACCACGGCTATGCTATCCACTGCCGTTGCTACCTCAGTGATGGTCATCTTCTTAGCGTCTTCGAGTACTGTGAAGTTGGCTGCGTCTATTCCAGGGATCGGGGCCCCATCGGCGTCGGATACCGTTACGTAGGCGTGTACCTCATACGGCGGGATTTCAGCAACGCGGACCGCTTCGATGTAGTTGATGGTCACGTCCTTGGGCTCTTGCGCCGAGCTAATCAGTGGCGTAACAACCACGGTTAGTAAGCCAATGCAAAGCACCAAGCCATAGATTGCCTTCAAGCCCTTCTTGCTCATAATGCTCCCCCGCTCTCAGAATTCAATTCATTGAGCTACCGAAAGATAAGTCGCACTGAATGCGATGGCTAACATCATTGAGATTAGTGTTAGGCGGAATCTAACTGTAATTGCTTCTTGACCGGAAGGTCAGCTTGGTCCTTGCTAAGCGGATAGAATCACCGCTTCTCACCGGGGTTTCAACCCCAGAGCCCAGCCTGCGCCCATTGAGATAGGTGCCGTGCTTCGCCCCAGGCTGCTCAACAAGTACCCACTGTTGGCCTTTGCGAAGCAATCTGGCATGTCGCCGTGAAATGTATCTCATGGGATCTTCAGCAGATAGATCAACCTCCGGAAAGATCCCATTGAAGCGGTCAGTTCGCCCTATGCTCACCATCGGTTTCCTTAGCGGAAAGATGTGTCCGCTGCTTGTAACCAGCGCTGCCGAAGGTGTGCTTGGACGGCGCATCTCCTTGATTCGTTCTCCACTAATTGTCAATAGACCGATGCAGATAATCCGCCCATTGACCAATTCTAACCCACTTAGACGCATTGTGTCGCCTCCTCTTGTATGTGACAAGACTTTGGCGAATTGCTACCCCCGGCTTCTATCCCATCGGCTAGCGACCCTTTGCTCACTTAGCCGCGGTCAGACGAATGCTATCGTTCTTCAAAGATCAACCGGACACCGGCGAGACGAAGTCTGTCACCATGTTTGATAGGCACCTCTACTCCGGCCCGTATTCTACGGTTGTTCACCCAGGTCCCATTGAGGACGCCATTCTCCTCAAGGACGACCCACCGTTCTCCTTTGCGCCGGATCTGCGCGTGCAGCCGGGAGACTTGGCGACGCGAATCCAGCGGACGCAGATCAATATCAGGATAGATACCCCTGTGCCTGTCCTTGCGACCTATCCTGACCACGGCACCTCTGATGGGAAACCGCTGCCCACTGCTCGTGACCAAAGCGGCCCCCTCAGAGGGAGCAGTTGCTGGGAGAAGTGTGGGTTCTCTACAAGCCATTGAATCAGCCATTTGGGCAACTGCTTTCGCAATGGTAGTTTCCTCCGCCGCAGTAATACCCGGAATCTTATCTATGGCCTCTATAAATTCCTGTGGGGTCTGGAATCTATCCTGAGGTTGTTTGGCCAAGCAACTATGCACCAATGCCTCAAGTTCGGGAGAGATGTCATTTCTCTGTTTGCTCAGTGAAGGTGGAGGGACCTTTTCGATCTTCAAAGCAACTTCAACCGCATTCTCTCCTATGAAGGGGGGTTGGCCGATCAACATCTCATATAAAGTCACCCCTAGAGAGTAGATGTCAGAGCGGATATCTACGTCGCCCTTCAACTGCTCCGGTGAAATGTAGAACGGGGTGCCTCCGGGAAGAAAGCCGGGTTCGGTGATACGGGGAAGTCCTAGACTCTTCGCGATCCCGAAATCAGCGATCTTAACGACACCGTCACGGGTGATCATCAAGTTCCCCGGCCGGATGTCCCGGTGCACAATACTGTGGTCGGAAGTCACTCGTAGTCCCTCGGCCACCTGCCGGGCAATACCAAGCGCCAAATCAACATTCAAGGGACCAAGCCCTTCGAGGCTTGCATCTAGCGTGAATCCAGTGACGTACTCGGTGACTATAAAGTGCAGGTTATCATCTACGCCATAGTCACAGACTCGTATGATGTGCCGGTCGAGCAGGCCTGACAGGATCTTGCCCTCCCGCTTGAAGCGTTTGACAAACTTCGTCTGCTCGACAATATGGCTGTGCAGGATCTTGACGGCGACGATTTCGTTAGTCAGCAAGCTGCGGGCGACGTACACCGTCGCCATACCGCCGCTACCGATCTCGTCCAGTAGTTTGTAGATGCCTTTAATGACACGGCCGACTAATTCCATGTGTGATCTCCCGGGCTGACCTATTCTTGCGGGATTGGCCAGGCAGGACCTGGGACCAGAACCGACAGCACCTGTTTGACTGCCACGGCGTGGTCCTTACAAATGGGGATCGGCTGGTATGGGCCGAATTTCTTATACCCACATGGATAAGGGATGATGAATGGAGGGACTTCAATTACGATATAACAAATGACAACACAATCGATCTCCAGCTTCCAGAAGGTGATCATCGTCACCTCAAAGGCCGGTTGATTGTCTTTCGTGCGGCGCTCCTGCCCGTAGCTACTGAATTCGTACCATTGCACAGGCGGGAATTTCTTTCCGATCAGATCCGGTCGCCCAGCTGGCAGATACTTGCCGGGGCTAATGCCCCAGTTTCCATCGCCAAAACACCACTGGGGCGTATAGATCGGCGTCCAGGTCAATGTATACGCCGAGCCTAGTAGCGGTCCTGCGGGCGTAGTGCATGCTACTAACGGCACAAAACGAAGATACGTCTTCTTCTCAAGATCGGGGATTGCCCAGAAGTAGGTTTGTACGTTGACTGCCGTCTTGACATCGGTGCCCGGGTCGTCCTCAAAATCCCCTACTAAGCATCCCGGAGGCGGTGTCCGGCAGAACGGGCGCCAGCGGAAGTCAAACTCGTCGTGGGGGGTCGGAAGGAACAAATCACCGAACAATTCAAGCAACGGAAAAGTCTCCAAGACCCCTGTTATGTCGCAGGCTGTTTCGAGCACATCACAGGTGACTTTGGGGATGCCTTCGTCCTGCGCGTGCGCGGGTTGTGCAATCAACGTGTGGAGGGTTACCGCAAGTAGCCATAGGCTAGCCGCGATGACAGCGCGCCGCACGTGGAGTTGCCAGGCACCCCACGTCCACCTGTCTTTGGACAGAAGGGGGAGAAAGCGTCCGATGCGCATCAAAAATCATCCACCATCTTAGCTGTTGCAGTGGCTTTCAGCTCGATTGGGTCACCACCGGTGAGAACATGGATGAAGAAAAACCGATCAACGTCTCGTTTTGCCGTCACCGTCACCGAGTCAATGGCGATGCCCGTATGACCACAGGAAAGATCCGGGATCACATTAATCTCGCAGTCAACACCATATTCGCTACAGTACTCCTCCGCCGCCCATCGGCTCGTTAGAGGGTTGACCTGAAAGCAATTGGTGCCCCACGCGAGAATGAGCCTATTAAGATTCATCGCGCCGGCCAGGGCTGCGCCGTCGGCGATGGTCTGGAGCTCTTGTCGCTCGACGAAGATAATCCCCAGATCGATGACCAGACCAGCCAGACCAACCAGGGCCATAATCATCAGCGCGTACAATACCAGAACCTGACCATCCTCATTGTCCTTCAAGCGGCCAGCAAACGCCCAGAATCGGTATCGAAAACTCATCATCCCTCAACATC
>JAUWYT010000136.1 GCA_030615705.1 Chloroflexota bacterium | reverse complement strand
GGGAGCTTTCGATGAGTGATGCTGATTCTCTCAAGCGCGAAATCTTCGAGAAGATCGCGGAATTTTACAGGTTGGAGCACGAGGAGCAACCCTTCATCCCCGGTCAGACCAAAGTTCATTACGCAGGGCGAGTCTACGACGAGCGGGAGATGATCGCCATGGTGGATGCCGTGTTGGAGTTCTGGCTGACCATGGGGCGCTATGCCGAGGAATTCGAGGAACAGCTAGGCAAGTTCCTAGACGTCTCGGATGCTGTATTTGTGAACTCTGGCTCCTCGGCCAACCTCCTGGCCGTCGCGACGCTTTGTTCCAGGGAGTTCAAGGGGCATCCAGAAAGAGGCGACGAGGTGATCACCCCCGCTGTCACTTTCCCCACCACGGTTGCCCCCCTGATTCAAAACGGCCTGATCCCCGTTTTCGTGGATTGCGAGCTAGGTACCTACAACCTCGATGTCTCCACCTTAGAAGAGGCTATCTCCGAGAGGACCAAGGCCATCTTCGTGCCTCACACCTTAGGCAACCCTTGCGAGATGGATGAGATCATGGAGTTGGCCGAAACATGGGGGCTCTTCGTCATCGAGGATGCCTGCGACGCCCTAGGCTCCCACTTCAACGGCAGGCACGTGGGCACCTTTGGCCATCTGGGCACTCTGAGCTTTTATCCGGCCCATCACATCACCACAGGAGAGGGGGGCGCTGTCATCACCAACGACAAGAAACTGGCCAAGATCGCCCGCTCCATCCGAGACTGGGGCCGCGCTTGCTGGTGCAAGTACAACACCACAGATCCTAATGGCGCTTGCGGGCGGCGCTTCAAGTGGGAAATACCCGGCCTGCCCTGTCCTGAGCCCTTTGTCCCTGGGGCCAAAGGACCAGGGGCCCGTCGAAGGGCTGCCGAAGGGCCCGGCACTTACGACCACAGGTACCTCTACACCAACATTGGCTACAACCTCAGGCCCACCGATATCCAGGCGGCCTTGGGGATTGCCCAACTGGAGAAGCTGCCAGGCTTCATAGAAAAGCGGAAACATAACTTCCGGAGGCTCTTCGAAGGATTGAAGCGGCACAAAGACCATCTAATCCTCCCCCGCTGGAGCGAGCGGGCCGATGTCTCCTGGTTTGCCTTTCCCATCACCGTGAAACCCGAGGCACCCTTCAGCCGCCAGGAACTGGTGCGCTGGCTCGAGGATGCTCGCATCGAGACCAGATTGCTCTTCGCTGGCAACATCCTCAAACAGCCCGGCTATCGAGACATGAAGTGCAAGCTGGTGGGGAGACTGGAGAACTCCGATCTGGTGATGAGGAACTCCTTCTTCATTGGAGTTTATCCGGGGCTGGACGATGTGCGGATAGACTACGTGCTAGACAAGTTCGACGAGTTCTTTTCAAATTACGCGTGTTTTCCACATCACTTGTTGGGCTGACTTCTGAGTTAAAAGGAGGAGACAGATATGTCTGCATTCATACGCTGGAGTAGTCAGCCTCTTGAAGACTGGGCAGATAGATTTGCCCAAGGGAAATTCATTGATCTAGACGGACAGCCGACCCATTATATTGAGAAGGGTGAAGGAGCCCCAGTTATTCTTCTGCATGGCTTCTTCTACGACTCTTACTTGTGGGTAAGTAACATAGATGTGCTTGCCGAGAGATTCAAAGTCTATGCTCTTGACCTGTGGGGTTTTGGATACAGCACACGCGAGCCTATGGACTATGGCTACCAACTTTACTCCGATCAGGTATCAACGTTCATGGACGCTCTTGGAATCCAACGCGCTTCCTTGGTAGGTCAGTCAATGGGGGGCGGTACAGCCATCGTGTTTTGTCTGCAGCACAGAGAAAGGGTTGACAAGCTATTGCTGGTGGGCTCGGGTGGTATGCCCCATAGCTTGCCCTTAGCGCCTAAGATCATCACCTTGCCCTGGGTTGGGGAATTCTTGTTTGGGCTGAGTACCAATGCTATCAGGAGAAAGAACCTGGGAGACTTCATGATTCATAACAAAGAGCTGCTTGCGGAAAGCTACGTGGAAAACGTCACACGGTTCCACAAAATCAAAGACACTACTGAGTGTCTGTTGACGATCTTTCGCAAGCAATTCTTCTTCAGTCTTAGTGATGAGATCCACCGCTTGGCCAAACTGGATGTGCCGATCCTGATAGTTTGGGGCAGGGAGGACAAATCAATTCCTTTGCGCATTGGAGAGGAGATGCATCGTATTCTCGAAGGTTCTCGCCTGGAGATCATCGATGGAGTTGGTCACGTTCCCAATTATGAACGCCCAGAGGTTTTCAATCAACTTGCTATTGACTTCTTGCTTTAATATAGTTCAAGAGCAATAGAAATCGGCCTACATTTCGCTGGGGTGGACCCGGCCAGCGGGCGGGTTTGCGCAAGGCTTGAGTGATCTGCAGGTTGGAAGCGGGCCGCTCAGCTCAAGGCCGTTATGTCCATACTGTGTGGAAAATACCCCAGATTACAAGGGAGCACATGAAACTCTCCGTCATCATGCCTGCTTTCAACGAGAGGGACACCATCCTGACCGCCCTGGAGAGGGTGAAGGCTGTGGAGATCGAGAAGGAGATCATCGTCGTAGACAACTGCTCGACCGATGGGACGCGGGAACTGCTCCAGCAAATAGATGATGACGACATCCGCATCATCTTCCAGCCAGAGAACTTCGGCAAGGGAACCTCTATCAGGACGGCCATCCCCTATTGCACAGGCGATTACACCATAATCCAGGATGCCGATCTGGAGTACGATCCCCAGGACTGGCACAAACTCGTTGACCTGGCCCTGGAGAAGGACCTGGGTGCCGTTTACGGGTCCCGAGTGCTGGGCGGTCCAAAGGCTATCTACAGTCACTTCTATTGGGGTGTGCGCTTCCTGACGTTCTTAACTAACCTATTATTTGGAGCTAACCTGACTGACGTGGCCACAGCCTGCAAGATGGTGAGAACAGAAGTGCTCCAGGAGTTGAAATTAAACTGCGCGGGTTTCGACCTGGACTTCGAGCTGACGGACAAGCTCTGCAAGAATGGCTACGAGATCGTTGAGGTACCCATTTCCTACCACCCCAGGTCGTTCGAGGAGGGAAAGAAGATCAGGGCCAAAGACGGATTGAGGGCCCTCTTCACGATCCTCACGGACCGGCTGTTGCCCTAGACGGGAGAGCTAGCCATGTGGCAAGTCAAGAACCTCAGAGACAGGGAGGAAATCCTGAGTTTTCTACAGCAGGATCGCCTCTACGCTGCCTACGCCATCGGCGACCTGGAGCCGAGCCTCTTTGCCCGGTGCCAATGGTTTGGAGCCGAGGACAACGGAAAGACGCAAGCTCTGGCCCTCCTTTTCACCGGCCTCAATCCTCACGCCCTCTTCACCATGGGTGATACCGATGGCGTGGCTGCTATCCTGGATTCGGCCCTTCGGCTCGGCTCAGGACAGGCCTTGCAGCCTAAGCGGGCCTACTTCACCTGTCGGGCGGAGCACCTGCCGGTGGTGGAGGCCTCCTATGCCCTGGATGAGATTGAGAAGATGCTCCGCATGGTGATAACCTCAGCGGACTTTCGCCCTGTCCTGAGCCCGCCTGTCCTGAGCGTAGCCGAAGGGCCGAAGGGCCACGTCCCCGGCCCGGCTATCCGACTTAACCCGACTCACCTCGATCAACTGCTGGAACTCTATCGCCTGGGTGGAGGGTCAGCCTTCGCTCCCTATCAACTGCGCGATGGCGTCTACTACGGCATTGAGGTCAGCGGGCAGTTGGTCTCTGTGGCAGGCACCCACCTGGTCTCGCCAACCTTCGGTGTGGCGGCAGTGGGCAACATCTTCACCCGCCCCAACCATCGGCGCCGAGGCTACGCTACAGCCTGCACCAGCCACGTGGTGGAAGAGCTTCTGGCCCTTCGGCGAGACTTCGGCGAGCCCTTCGGCTACGCTCAGGACAGGCTCAGTCGAGCCGCTCAGGACAGAGCTCAGGGCCTCGATGTCGTCCTCAATGTGAATCGGGAGAACGCTGAGGCCATCGAAATCTACGAGAGATTGGGCTTCCGCAGATACTGCCCTTTCATCGAGGTCGTGGGCGAGCGCAAATAGCCAATATCCAATCACAAACAACGAAGGAGGAGCAAATGAGGAACATCATTTTGGAGAGCCTGAGCAGGATCCCTGTTGGGGAACAGCAGGTGGAGCTAGTGGAGAGGAAAGGTGTTGGCCACCCCGACTCAATCTGCGACGCCATCATGGAAGCGATCTCGGTAGAGCTCTGCCGAGCGTACCTGGACACCTTCGGCCGCATCCTGCACCACAACATTGACAAGGGGCTCCTGGTGGCCGGCCGGACTGCGCCTCGTCTAGGAGGTGGCACCGTCGAGGAACCAATGCGCCTGGTGTTCGGCGACCGTGCTATCTACGAAGTGCAGGGAAAGAGGGTACCGGTGGGTGATATCGCCGAGGCCACGGCCAAGGCCTGGCTGCGATCCAACCTGCGCTTCGTGGACGTAGAAGAGCACATCGTCTTCCAGAACGAGATCAAACCCGGATCGCCGGAGCTGACCGACATCTTCGAGCGGGAGGTCATCGGGGCCAACGACACCTCAGCGGGGGTAGGTTATGCGCCCTTAACGGAGACAGAGAAGCTGGTGCTAGCCACCGAGCGCCACCTGAACTCCACTGCCTTCAAGGCCGCCTACCCCGAGGTGGGCGAAGACATCAAGGTAATGGGCTACCGGCACGATCACGAACTGATGCTGACGGTAGCCATAGCTTTCGTTGATCGCTTCATCCCTACCGAAGAAGCTTATTTCGAACGCAAGGCGGCCATCCAGGCTGAGCTGGAGGAATTTGTGGCCCGGCATCAGCACACCATCGAAAAGGTAACCGTGAACATCAACACCCTTGATGTGCCAGGCCGGGGTGAGGGCGGCATGTACCTGACTGTGCTTGGCACCTCGGCTGAAGGGGGTGATTGCGGCCAGGTGGGGCGGGGCAACAAAGTTAACGGAGTAATCGCCCTCAACCGACCTATGAGCACCGAGGCGGCAGCGGGGAAAAACCCCGTCAGCCACGTAGGCAAGATCTACAATCTGCTCTCTCACAGCATCGCCGAGAAGGTCTACAAGACCGTGCCGGGCATCAGAGAGGTTTACATCTGGCTCTGCAGCCAGATCGGCCACCCCATTGACCAACCCTTGATCGCCTCCGCCCAGCTCATCTTAGAGCCCGGCCTGGAGCTAGAGGCCGTCCGCGGCGACGTCGAAGCCGTGATCGAAAACGAGCTGGCGGGCATCTACGACTTCACCGACCGCCTGGCGCGAGGGGAGTTTATGGTTTGGTGAGAGAAGGAGCAGCTAAATGACTGATAACAACTACGACATCAAAGACATATCCCTGGCCACCAAGGGCCGATTCAAGATCGAGTGGGCGGAGCAGGAGATGCCGGTGCTGAGGCTGATCCGGGAGCGCTTCGCCAACGAGAAACCCCTCAAAGGCATCAGGATTGCCGCCTGCCTCCACGTGACTTCGGAGACAGCGAACCTGGTCCAGACCCTCCAGGAGGGCGGAGCCGATGTGCGCCTCTGCGCCTCTAA
>JAUWYT010000023.1 GCA_030615705.1 Chloroflexota bacterium | reverse complement strand
GGCTGTTATCTCCATGAACGGCATCGTAGTCTCCAGTTCGGTTCGCGTTGGCGGAAACGAAATGGACGAGGCCATCGTGTCCTATGTCAGAAAGAAGTACAACCTGTTGATAGGGGAGCCGACGTCGGAGGAGATAAAGTTCCAGATCGGCAGCGCAATGCCGCTGGATGAGGAGCTGACCATGGAGGTGCAGGGAAGGGATCAGGTGTCTGGTCTGCCCAAGACCATCCCAATAAATTCGGGCGAGGTAACAGAGGCCATCGCCGAGGCTCTGGCTGCTATCGTGGGAGTAGTCAGAGCCGTGCTGGAGAAGACACCCCCTGAGTTGGCTTCGGACATTATAGACCGGGGGATGGTGCTGGTCGGGGGGGGAGCACTTTTGCGCAACATTGATCGGCTGCTGACCAAGCAAATGGGGGTGCCTTGTTACGTGGCTGAGGATGCCATGGCCTGTGTTGCTACGGGCGCCGGCAGGGCTCTGGAGAACTATCATATTCTAAAGAGGAGCCTGCCGTCTCTCTAGCTTCCGGTTTCTTTCATTTCGACAGAGCTCAGTGCAAGGTTTTGTCAATTTACAAGCCGCTATGAAGGTTGGGGCCTTCATAGCGGCTATTGTTAGGAAGCAGCTATTCGGTGGTTTCCCCGTTGGGAGTGGGGGCAACCGCAAGGGTATGCGTCTACCAGAAAATGCGCCCCATTCAAAATGTCTGGAGTAGGTGGAGCCGAGGAACATCAATCTAGAGGAAGACCGCCGCTATTCGAGGTAGTAAGTCATTCTCTGCAGGTAGATGACCGGATCCATATACTGGACTTGAATTGAGTGTGGTACGCTGAGGGTGATAGGAGCGTAGTTGAGGATGGCTCTGATGCCGGCCTGGATGAGGTTCTCCGCCACATTCTGCGCCTCGCTGGCAGGCACGGCGAGAATGGCTATCTTGATCCCTGCCTTCCCTACATATTGTGGTATCAATTGGCTGTTCAGGATCTCGAACTGGCCCAGCTTCTTGCCGATTTTGCGGGGATCGCGGTCGAAGACGGTGGCGATGTGAAAGCCTCGCCTCTCAAATCCCCCGTAGTGGAGGACGATGGCACGACCTAGGTCCCCAGTGCCTATTAGGGCCATCTGCCATTTGGCGGTTACTTTCAGGATTCGCTTCAGTTGTTGCTGAAGGTACCCTATCTCATATCCGGTTCCCTGTTTTCCGAACTCGCCGAAGTGGGAGAGATCCTTGCGGATTTGGGCTGGGCTGAGCCCAAGTTTCTTCCCCAACTCCTGCGAGGAAGTGATCTCCTTGCCTTCTTCGGCCAGGAAGGTGAGAGCGCGCAGATAGAGGGGCAGGCGGCTTACGACGATGTAGGGAACGTCTCTTGGAGCCATTTCGGTCCTCCTGAGGATATTTACAAGTGATTGAGACCCGTTGCAGTTGTGAAGCTTTGGACACATGATACCATATTTCGGAGTTATTGGCAAACTTCCCAATGATGTGGAGACCTGCGGTCGGCCAATTGGCTGGGTCAGAGACCTTTCATCGATCTCCTAAGTGGGCGTTACGCCTGAGGTTCAACGGGGCAAAAGACGCGTGTTATAATCGCCAGTAAAACAATAATTCGTCTCGCCTCAGGCGGTGATCTTATCAGATAGGGTTTCTACTATGTTCTTCGATGAGGCCAAGATTTACGTTAAGGCTGGCGACGGCGGGGATGGCTGTGTGAGCTTCCGCCGCGAGAAATACGTGCCCTTCGGCGGGCCCAACGGCGGAGATGGCGGCAAGGGCGGCGATGTTTACCTGGTGGCCAACCCGCATCTGAACACCCTCATCGGGTTCAAGCGCCGTATTCATTTCAAAGCCCAGCGAGGCAGCCACGGCAGGGGCAAGGGGCAGAAGGGCCGGCAGGGCGATGATCTCTTTATTGAGGTGCCGCCCGGCACGGTGGCCCGAGATGCTGAGACCGGGGAGTTCATGGCCGACCTGATGGGGGAGGGGCAAAGGACGCTGGTTGCCCCGGGGGGACAAGGTGGACGTGGCAACGCTGCCTTTGCTACCCCTACAAATCAGGCTCCTCGCATCGCCGAGCGGGGTGCGCCCGGCCAGGAGCGCCGGCTCTATTTGGAGCTCAAGCTCATCGCTGATGTCGGTATCGTTGGCGTACCTAACGCTGGCAAATCAACCTTGCTGTCTGTTGTCAGTGCTGCCAGACCCAAGATCGCCGCTTACCCCTTCACTACCTTGGAGCCCAATTTGGGAGTGGTGGCCCTTGGTGACTACACGAGTTTTGTCATGGCCGATATCCCCGGGTTGATCGAGGGAGCTCACGCCGGCGCTGGTTTGGGCCACGAATTCCTGCGCCACATCGAGCGCACTCGGATAATTATCCACCTCCTGGACGGTGCCTCGGCCGATCCCCTGGGCGATCACGAGAGCATCAATGAGGAGCTGGCCCTCTTTGACCCCGAGCTGGCCCGTAAGCCCCAATTGGTGATCCTGAACAAGATGGACTTGCCCCAGGCCCAGGCGCTCTGGCCCTCAGTCAAGAAGGCGATGAAGGCCCAAGGGCAGAAGGCCATGAGCATCTCGGCTGTTACTGGCGAGGGAGTCAAAGAAATGCTGCGCTCCGTGGCCGAGATGCTGGAGAGCTTGCCCAAAGAGGAGCCCGCAACCGCCGAGGTCAAGGTCTTCCGGCCTGCTGAGGCGGAGAAGGCTTTCACCATCACCTGGGAGGACGATGCGTGGCGGGTGCGGGGTGCCGAGGTAGAACGAGTCGTAGCTATGACCAATTGGGATCTGGACGAGGCGGTGCAACGCTTTCAGCGTATCACGGAGGCCATAGGGTTGAAGGCGGCCCTTAAAGAGGCGGGGGTGCAGCCTGGCGATACAGTGCGCATCGGCGAAGTTGAACTCGAATGGCAATAACCAATATCCAGTAACCAGTAATCAGTAACCAGTTTCTAGCTTCCAGTGTGGGGGTTGAGTATGCGCGTGGGGGTCCTTGGCGGTACTTTTGACCCGATTCATATCGGGCACCTGGTAGCGGCCGAGGAAGTCAGGGCACAGTTGAGGTTGGATCGGGTTGTCTTCGTGCCCTCTGGGCTGCCGCCCCACAAGCTCACCGATCACATGTCGCCGGTAGACCATCGGCTGGCCATGGTCAAGCTGGTCATCGCTAGCAACCCTTACTTCACTGTTTCCCGGGTTGACATTGACCGCTTCGGTCCTTGTTACACTGTTGATACCATCGAACTTTTGCGGGACGAGTGGGGTCCTGATGTCGAGTTGTATTTCATCATGGGATCGGATTCTCTGGCCGACATCCTCACCTGGCACAAGCCGGAGCGCTTGATTAGGCTGTGCCGCCTGGCGGTTATGGAAAGGCCCGGCTATGGGGTCGATATGGAGGAATTGGAGCGTCTGTTGCCTGGCATCACCTCGCGGGTCCATTTCGTGAATTCGCCCCAGTTGGACATCTCGTCCACTGACATCCAAAGGCGCGTGCGCGAGGGGCTGCCTATTAAGTACCAAGTGCCCGAAGCGGTGGAGGATTACATCTATAAGCACGAGCTTTACACGGAAAGAGAAGTTTGAACTTTGAGCTTTGGACTTTGAACTTATGGAATTAAGTCTGTCCACAGGTTGCATTTACATTTATCCTCTGCGCTTCACCTTTAGCATAGCAAGGGAATCCGGCTTCGCGGGAGTGGAGTTAGTGGTTGCCCCCGAGGTTGAGTTAAGGGCCGGCAGATACGTCCGCCGCCTGGCTAAAAGCTATGGGCTGACCATCTTCAGCCTCCACCCGCCCATCCTGCCCTTACCCGGCTGGTCTGACTACCGAACTATCGTCCCCAGGTTGATTGATTTGGCGCTGGAGGCTGGTGCGGGGTATGTAGTCCTGCATCCTCCTAACGCTCGTAGCTTGGCCGATGATCGAGGTCGGCGCTATGTGGAGGCCTTGAGGGAGGGTCTGCAGCGCACAGAAGGCACCGACGTGCGTATCGCTCTGGAGAATCGGGCCTTCTTCCGGCCTCGGGATCGAGGCTATGTTCTGAGCGACCTGCGGGAGCTGCGCGCCTTTGCCGATGAGCTTGACCTGCCTCTCATCCTGGACACCTCTCATGCCGCCACTTCGAGCTATAGTTTGGCTGAGGCCTATCATATCCTCGCTGACCGGTTGGTGAACATCCACCTTAGTGACCTGCGTTCTCCACCCTGGCCTTTGGACATCTCCTATCTGCACACCTACCTCAAGCACCATCAGATGCCCGGCGATGGCCAACTGCCGCTGGCTGATTTCCTGAGTCATTTGGCTGCCGACGGATACTGTGGCCCTATCACCCTGGAGATCAGCCCCATTGCCCTGCGCATCTGGTGGCCTCCCAGCGTTAAACGCCAGTTGGCTCGTTGCGTGGCCTATGTGCGCCGAGCGTTTCGTGTGCCCTGTAGCAACAAGAGGCAGCGCCCCCCCACAACTGAGTTGCTGCCTCCCTTGACCTCGAATGACAGGGTGTTGGCCCTAGAATTCGAACTTCACCGTCACAATCTGCTTTCCCCTGACTGACACCTCAACTTCTCCCCTTTTCATTGCTCTTCAGTTTCTCTCTCTTTTGGCGGGTTCTGATGGTCTCCTCGTTGGGTGTTGCTGCCTTGTTCAGCTCCGGTGGGATCGCCATGTCCCGCCGCTAGGCCGCTGGATCTGACGATCCAGCGAGAGCAGGGCACTACAGGTAGAAGCCATCGGGCCAACAACACTCAAGAGGGAGACTACCCGAGTTCTGGATACAGGATTTCAGTTAAACGCCTTTGTGGAAATGCCTCTTGTGTGGTAAAATAGTCAGCAGAGTAACGATTCAGCAGATTGGGAAGTCGTGTTTCCCGTGCATAATTCCCGCGGGAATGAAATTCGCACATAATCTATAGGTGCTCGTAGCTTAGCGACAAGGGAGTCTCAGTATTGTGGAACTACCTGGCTTGAATCTTCTCAATAGTCTGAAGAACGCACAGTGGATTGTTGCCATTAATACCTACGGAAATAACCACGCCACGCTGATAGGAATGTTTGTTAACTGGTGGATTACTCTAGGCGCAATAGAGGGATCTTGATATGAGGGAGGCGAAAAGACTGCATCTTGTACATTTCACGATGGCTAACATGATTCTAGGGAGCTGTAATGCCCATCAAGGTGTTATCGGAGGAAGTAGCATCTAAGATCGCTGCTGGCGAAGTGGTGGAGCGACCGGCCTCTGTGGTCAAAGAGCTTGTGGAGAACTCTATTGACGCGGGGGCCAGGGAGATCAAGGTTGAGGTGCGCCAGGGGGGACGTCGCCTGATGCGGGTGATTGACGACGGGATGGGGATCCCTGCCGATGAGGTCGAGCTGGCCTTTGCCCGCCACTCCACCAGTAAAATCGCCAGCGTGGACGATCTGTCCTCCATCAGTACCCTGGGCTTTCGGGGCGAGGCTTTGGCCAGCGTCGCCGCCGTGAGCCAGGTGACCGTAGTAACCAAGGCAGCCGAGGGGGATGTAGGCACTCTATTGCGCCTGGAGGGCGGCAAGGTCACCCACCGTCAAAAGAAGGGCTGCCCCCAGGGCACGGTGATCACGGTGGAGAATCTCTTCTACAATGTCCCCGCCCGCCTGAAATTCCTGCGCAGCGAAGCCACCGAGCGAAAGCACATTAACGGCCTGGTCTACCGCTATGGTATGGCCTATCCTCAACTGCGCTTCAGCCTCTTGAACGACGGACGGCTGACCTTTCAGTCCCTGGGCAGTGGTGAGCTATATGATGTGCTCATCAAGGTTTACGGATTGGAAGTAGCGCAGCAGATGCTCGAAGTGCGAAGTACTGAGGCAGATGATCCTTCGACAGGCCCTTGGTCCTTTGGCACTTGTCCTGGACCCTTTGTCCTTGGGCCAAAGGACCAAGGGCGACAAGTACAGGGCCCAAGGACTGAGGGCTCAGGACACCGCTTGAAACCCGGAACATCGGACTTGGAACTGGTAGACGTGTATGGCTACGTCAGCCCTCCCTCTCTGCATCGAGCCAATCGCAGCTACCTGACCTTCTTTGTCAACGGCCGCTGGGTGCAGGATCGCATGCTTAGTTATGCTGTGAGCGAAGCCTATCATACTCTGCTGCCTACGGGCCGTCACCCAATTGTCGTCCTCCGCCTGGAGTTGGACCCTTCCCAGGTTGACATCAACGTCCACCCTACTAAGAGCGAGATCAGATTCCTTGATAGCAACGCGGTCTTCGCTGCCGTCCAGAAGGCGGTGCGTCGTACCTTGGTTGATCAGGCACCCATCCCCAGGATGATGGGGCGCCCCTTGCAGTGGCCCTTCGGCTGGGCTCAGGACAGGCCCGCACCGGACGTGGAGAGGCGGCGCAAGTTGGTGGAGGTGGGCACCCAAGCGAAAGCGGCTGGGATCGAGGCGCCGTCGGCTTATGAGTTTCCTGAACCTGCCAAACTGCCGCCCTTGCGGGTTCTGGGACAGATGGCTCAGACGTATATCATTGCTGAGGGGCCCGAAGGGATGTATCTCGTTGACCAGCACGCAGCCCACGAACGGGTGCTCTATGAGCGGCTTATGGCCGAGCGGGCTAAGATGGCTGTTGCCTCGCAAGCGCTGTTGGAACCGTTGACTATTGAGTTGCCCTTCCAGCCGGGGATAGCTGGTGGGGAAAGCCTGGAGTTCTTAAACCACTTGGGCTTCGACATTGAGCCCTTTGGTGGGGATACATATCTGGTGCGAGCTGTGCCGGCCATGTTGGCTAAGGGTGATATCGGCCAGGCCATCGTCGAGATCGTTGATGAGTTGACCGAGGGGGGGACAGTAGAAGTGGGGAAGGAGAGAGCTCTGATCAGTCTGGTCTGTCACAGCGCCGTTCGGGCTGGGCAGACCCTCTCCATGGAAGAGATGCGGGACCTGATCCGCCAGTTGGAGGAGACGGCGATGCCACGCACCTGTCCCCACGGCCGCCCGACGATGGTTCATTTGAGTGCTGAACAACTGGCGCGTGAATTCGGTCGGAGGTGAGAGAGCGAGCCTTGCGAAGGTTTGTCCTAGCAATCGCCAGCCTCAACGATGCGACTATGGTCGTGAAAATGCAATTCTAGTATGGCAGCGAACCCTCGCAAGGCTGATGGGCTTGAGAACTGAATAACCCTACCCCGCGACTTGCAAAATCACTGTGCTGACAGTATAATATCCTTTGAAATCAGCGGGGAAGTGTCGGAATTGGCAGACGAGCGTGACTTAGGATCACGTGGGCCTAGCCCGTGAGAGTTCAAATCTCTCCTTCCCCACCAATACATCGGCTAGTTTCCGTAACTAGCCCGGGTCGAGCGGAAGTGGCTCAGCGGTAGAGCATCTCCTTGCCAAGGAGAGGGTCGTGGGTTCGAATCCCATCTTCCGCTCCATTTTTTGGCCGTTCTCAAACCGTAGAACCGAGGGATTGGATGTACAGCGTATTAGTCAAGGAACACTTCATGAAGCCCCGCAATGTGGGGGTCATCGAGGATGCCGATGGGGTTGGTAAAGAGGGCAACCCTATCTGTGGCGACCTGATGGAGATATTCATCAAGGTCAAGGACAACCGCGTTGAAGACATAAAGTTCAGGACG
This sequence comes from Chloroflexota bacterium, assembly GCA_030615705.1. GTDB lineage: Bacteria > Chloroflexota > Anaerolineae > VGOG01 > VGOG01 > JAUWYT01. The sequence goes on along the minus strand of JAUWYT010000023.1, from coordinate 3,684 downwards.
TTCGGCTGCGGGGCAGCTATAGCTACCAGTTCAATGGTCACAGAGATGGTCAAAGGGAAAACCCTTGACGAGGCCCTGGACGTTAGCAACAAAACGGTGGCCGAGGCTCTATGAGGGTTACCTCCCATCAAGATGCACTGTAGCAATTTGGCCGCCAACGCCTTGCACAAGGCCATCGAAGATTCCCGCAGCAAGCATCCTGAGGTCAAGGTGGCCAGAGCTCGACGAGGTTTTGGGGTAATTGATGATGCATACAGGGGAAGGCAGACGTGTCGTAGTAGCCGTGAGCGGCGGAGTGGATAGCTCCACGACGGCGGCCCTTCTGGTGGAGCAGGGTTACGATGTGATCGGTGTTATGATGCGCCTCTGGGCCGAGGAGGGCCAAGGCGGCTCAACCAACCGCTGTTGCTCCATCGAAGCTATGGAGGATGCTCGCCGCGTCTGCTACACTTTGGAAATCCCTTTCTACCTGATTAACTATGAGCGGGAATTCAAGAGGGAAGTCGTTGATGTCTTCATCATGGAATACGCTCGCGGGCGTACCCCAAACCCCTGTCTAGCTTGCAACCGCCGTATTAAGTTCGATCTCCTGCTCCGTCGAGCCTTGGCTATGGATGCCCAATATCTGGCCACGGGTCACTATGCCAGAGTACGGCAGGTGAATGGTCGTTATCAGCTTCTCAAGGGTTGCGACGGGGAGAAGGATCAGTCCTATGTGCTCTACATGCTGGGGCAGAGGGAGCTCCAGCATCTCCTCTTGCCTTTGGGCGACTACACAAAGCAGCAGGTACGGGTTATGGCTCGTCAGCGAGATCTGCCCGTAGCTGAAAAGGCTGAAAGCCAGGACCTCTGCTTCCTCTCGGATAACGATTACCGGCGCTTTGTGCAGGCCCAGGCGCCAGAGACCATTCGGCCTGGCCCCATCTTGGACACAGCGGGGCGTACGATTGGTCAGCACAAAGGTCTGCCTTTCTACACCATCGGCCAGCGGGAGGGCTTGGGTATCGCTGCCCCAGAGGCCCTCTACGTCATGCAGATCGACGTGGCTCGCAACGCGCTGGTTGTGGGTACCAGGGCGGAGTTAGGGCGACGGGAGCTTGTGGCCACAGAGGTCAATTACATCTCTGGACAAATCCCTCAGGGGCCTCTGGGGATCACGGCTAAGATCCGCTACAAGGCTGTCGAGTCCGAAGCCCTCCTCACTCCGCTCGAAGATGGCCGGGCGCGAGTGACATTCGCCCAGCCGCAGCGGGACATCACACCAGGACAGGGCGTTGTCTTCTATCAAGGTGAGGTCGTACTGGGTGGGGGGATAATCAGTTAAGATGCAGATACTCCTCTCTCCTCCTCTGGTCTTGTCCCTGATCATCGCTAGTGCCTACGCTGCCCTTTTCAACTTGTGGCAGGGAGGGAGTGCCAGGGACTTGCTGCTCTACCTGCTGGCCTGCTGGCTGGGCTTCGGGATAGGTGAGCTTGCAGGAGACTTCCTGGGTCTGGACATCCTGATGATTGGTCAGAGCCATGTCGTGGAAGGAACCATCGGAGCTTGGCTGCTCCTGCTCGTGGTCAGGTGGTTGAGGGTGTGATGGTTACAGCTTTTGCGGCAAAAGAAGCTTGGTGTCATAATTCTATTCAGCCCTGATTTCTGTCCTGCTCACTCGTGGTGTCTATTAGCGAGTTAGTCGAGGGTCATGGATACGGTCAATCCTGTTGAACTCTTCAAAAGGCCCAAACTGCGCAGCCCGTACATGGTTGCAGCTTGGCCTGGTATGGGTGGGGTTGCCATAATCGCTGCTAATTACTTAAGGCATCAACTTGGGGCCGAGGAATTCGGGGAGATCGACCCCTACTATTTCTTCTCCCCTGCCCAGGTCCTAATCGAAGATCATTTGATACAAGTGCCAGAATTGCCGGAGAGCAAGTTCTATAGCTGGGATACAGATCGTGAGCACGGCCTGGTAATCTTTATAGGGAGTAGTCAACCTGAGAGAGGATATGAATTTGCCAACCGGATTCTGGATGTAGCTGAGGAATTTCAAATCATAAGGATATACACATTTGCATCATTCCCTCTTTTCATTCATCACTCCAGGCGACCAAGGGTCTGGGGAACTGCCACAGACGCGGAATTGATAGAATACCTGAAGGGATATCGCGTGCAAGTGATGGAAAGTGGCAGCATAGGGGGTTTGAATGGGTTATTGCTAGGGGTCGCCAAAGAGAGAGGGGTCGAGGGAGTCTGTCTTTTGGGGGAAATACCAGTCTATGCTACACAGGTAGCAAATCCCGGGGCCTCTCGAGCTGTTCTTGAGGTTTTGATCGAGATGCTCGACGTCGAGATCAACCTAGATGAATTGACCGCCTGGGCTGAAAGGTTCGAACCAGAGATGGAGAAACTGTACAATGCTTTGCCTGAAGATACGAGGGAGACCATAGACAGATTTGAAAGCTTGATGACTCACGTCAGGCCAGCAGAAGCTGAAATGGATCGAGACATTATCGAGGAAATAGAAGACTTTCTCGAAGAGCAAAGGAGAAAGGGGAGGGGGAACTAGGCTTTCTAACCAACGAAGGGTGCTGTTTTGACTATCGCATGGGCGTGTGATATAATGATGCACAATCCAGTACGAACAAGGAGAGAGCAACGTGAACGAGCGTGAGAGGAAGAACTTCCAGATAGCCCTTATCGTTATCTTGGTGGTCGTAGTAGTGCTGTTGGCCGTAATGTGCTATTTCCTCTTTATCTCGCCAGGGCCGACGGCCACCATTCGAGACATCGCCATCATCGTCCTCGCCCTCGAATCCATAGTGGTGCTGCTGCTCTTGGGCGTGGTCATCGGCATGTTGTGGTGGCTGATCCAGACCTTGGAGAGAAAGATAACGCCGATCCTCGATTCCACGAGCGAGACGGTCAACACTGTGCGGGGAACGGCTACTTTTGTGAGCGACGCCGTGGTCTCACCGATCATCAAGGTGATCAGTTATGCATCTGGGGTGAAGAGCGCAATACAGACACTGACCAAATGGCGAAGTAGGCGCAGTGACTAGAACGCGCAACTAAATTCTTTGAGAGAGGAGAGATTGACAATGAGCAACGACAATGGGAGTGGCTGGTTTGTAGCCGGATTTATCGTCGGCGGGTTGGTGGGGTTCGCGGCAGGCTTGCTCATGGCCCCTGAAGCCGGGGAAGAGACTCGGGCGCGACTCAGTGAGAAGGGGATCGAGCTCAAAGGCAGGGCCGAGGAACTGGCATTGGAGGCCAGGAAGACAGCCGAGGAGCTTCGGGAGAAGGGCCAGGTTATCCTGGAGGAGAAGAAGGGCCGAATCGAGGAGGCCGTCGCCGAAGGCAAGGAGGCAGCGTCCAAGAAAAAAGAGGAGCTGGTGGCCAAGCTGGAGGAGGCGAAGGGCAAAGCCACGGCTGAGGCCGAAGCTGAGGCCTGATGTTCTAGCTCCTTCGACTTTTTGCCGTCTTCTCAGTTGAATAGTCTCGCTTGGGTGTCGGTAAACCATTGCCGGGTTGCCTGGGGCTAAGCCTAAGAGTGAGCACCCTTCAAGGAGCTTTGCTCTTTCAGCCCGATAGCACTTGGCCTGAGCTCGTCCTGAGTTTGTCGAAGGGCAAAGCCTCCCCTGAGCCCTTTGACAAACTCAGGACAGGCTTTGCCGAAGGGCAAACTCGAAGGGTTA
>JAUWYT010000248.1 GCA_030615705.1 Chloroflexota bacterium | reverse complement strand
GAACCCTTTGCATCCAAAACGTGCGCAATTGCACGCATGTTCGATGCCCCGATAAGCACTTTTAAGCGAAAAACCTGGTTTCTCTCACTTTATCCGAACTCCAGTAAATAAGGAGCAGGGGAGCAGGGGGAGTCTGCCTTTGCTCCTTTGGTCCCGTGCGACTCTGCTCCATTGAAAAAGGAGGAACCGAACAATGAAAGTCGGATTCTACGGTCACGTCAGGCAGTATCATAATCTGAAGGAAGAGATTGATGCGGCCATCTTGGAGGTACTTGAGAGCGGCAAGTACGTGATGGGACCAACGCTGGCGCGCTTCGAGAAGGAGCTTGCAGCCTATTTCAACATGAAGCACGCCATCGGCTGCAACTCGGGCACCGATGCGCTCTGGCTGGCCTTTATGGCCCTGGGCATCGGCCCTGGTGACGAGGTTATCACAGTGACCAACACCTTCTTCGCCACGGCAGAAGCGGTCTGGATCGCAGGCGCCGAGCCGGTGTTTGTGGAAATCGAGCCGGATACGTGCAACATTGACCCCACCAGGATCGAAGCGGCCATCACGGACAAGACCAAAGCCATCGTGCCGGTGCACCTCTACGGCCAACTGGCCAACATGCCGGCCATCGCCGAAATTGCCAGGCGACACAACCTGCTCGTGATCGAGGACTGTGCTCAGGCGATTGGCGCGGCCGGCGATGGGTTCGCCATCGGCGAGCTGAGCGACGCGGTCTGCATCAGTTTTATCGCGCAGAAGAACCTGGGTACCTTTGGCGACAGCGGCGTCATCATCACCAATCGCGATGACATCGTTGACCGCATCCGCGCCCTGCGCAACCATGGCTCGCTCAAGCGGTCGCATCACAGCATGGGCTATAACAGCCGCCTCGATGACCTGCACGCCGCCGTTCTTAGCGTCAAGTTGAAAAAGATTGACGAGTGGAACGATCGCCGCCGAGAGATCGCCGCGATGTACACGGACGGCCTCAATCACACCGGCCTCAAGCTCCCGTATGAAAAGCCGGGGTACAGGCACGTCTACCACCTGTACGTGATCGAGACGGAACGGCGCGACGAGATGCTCAAGTGCCTCAACGACGCGGGCATAAATGCCAAGACCCATTATCCCATAGCCATCCACCAACAGGAAGGCTATCCGTGGGGCATGCCTGCCGACCTGGACGTCTCTTTGCCCTTGACCGAAAGGTCGGCTGCCAGAGTCATCTCCCTGCCCATGTACCCCGAACTGGAGCAGGCTGAGATTGATTACGTGATTGACACTGTTTGTGCCTGGGGGAAGTAAATGAGCAATACGCCAGAAACCTATACCGTCGCCATTGCCGGCCTGGGCAAACGCGGCACCCATCACGCCGAGGCGTTTTCCCGGAATCCACGTTTTCAGCTTGTGGGCCTGTGTGATATTGACCAGGAGCGGTTGGACGCTGCTGCGCAAGAGTTTGGGGTCTCGTACACCAACGCTGACGCCGCACAGATGCTGGCCGATACCAGGCCCGATATCTTTGCTTTCTGCACGTTGCCCAACATCCGGCTGGAACTCATCCGGGCAGGCGCTGAAGCGGGGGTGCAACTCATCGCCTACGAAAAGCCGATGGCTACCTCGACCAACGAGGCTTTAGAGATCATGAAGTTGCTGCGCGATGCTGGTATCAAATCGGTCGTGAGCCACCAGCACCGCTATGGCGAACACTACCAGAAGGTCAAAGAGATCATTGCCAGCGGGGCCATTGGACGCGTCCACACGGTCTATGGGCACGCGACCGGTTGGATGCTGCACATGATGACGCACCTGATCAACTACACGCGCTGGTACAACGATGAGACCGAGGCCGAATGGGTCGTGGGGCAGGCCGCGGGCAAGGAGAAATTCGAGGACGTTCACCCTTCGCCTGACTATATCGCCGGGCTGATCCAGTTTGAGAACGGCGTGCGCGGCATTGTCGAATGTGGTGAAGGTGCGCCCGACGTGCCCGAAGTGGATTACTGGTGGCGCAAGTGTCGCATCGGTGCGCAGGGCACTGAGGGGTTCGCCGAGGTTTTGACCGGCGGAGGCTGGCGTGCGATCACCCGTGACTCGAATGGTGTGATCTCGGGGCCTGGCGGTATGAGCTATGCCCACGACATGCCACCTTACGTCCAGCAGATGGCCGACTGGCTTGACGACGATGCCCAGGTCCATCCCTGCAACGGCGAAAGCGCGTTCAAGAGCTTTCAAATCATGATGGCCATCTGTCGTTCCGCGGTGCAACGCGGCAAGGTGTTCCTGCCGCTCGGCCCGGGCGAGCCAGAACTGGAGGCTCTCAAGAATGCGCTGCCCTGAATCGCGGAGGTGCCGACAACTGTGGACCTTACTGAGATAAACACAGACCCCTACAGCGGGTAGTCCCCCCGTTGGGTGTTGCCACCTCACATCGCGATCAAAGTGAGACTACCAGGAGGCTAAGATGTGTGGAATCGTAGGTTACGTCGGCCCTCGTAAGGCCACGCCCATCATCGTCGAGGGGCTTAGTCGCCTGGAATATCGCGGCTACGACTCGGCAGGGCTGGCCGTCATGCAGGACGGGCGCATCGAGGTCCGCCGCGACGTGGGGAAGCTCGCCGTCATCTACGTCCCACCGACCTCGCTACTCCTCTCGCCGGTGGTCAAAGTCGTTCCCTTGCAGCTCTTCGCTTACTTCATGGCCTTGCGTCGAGGCTGCGATGTGGACCAGCCCCGCAACCTGGCAAAGAGCGTGACGGTGGAGTAGAACCACGGATGACAGAAATACGCGGATATGCGGATAGGGGCAAGGGCATGGGCTCTTGCCTCTTGCCGCGTTGTAGAGTATAATGAGCAGTTGAGGATTTGGGATCCGGAGTGCAGGCACAAGCCTGCCTTGTAAAGGCGGACTGGCGTCCGCACTCCAGCGAGTTTCTCCATCTACTGATAGGGTTAGTGGAGCAGCGACAGGCCATGCGAATTGTGATGATCGGTCCCTTCGGCCTCAGGCCCAAGGGCACAATGAGTGTGCGAGCACTGCCCCTGGCCAAGGCTCTGGTCGCCAAGGGACATCGGGTGGACATAATAATGCCGCCCTGGAGTTACCCCCAGGACTCGGGGCGGGAGTGGGAGGAGGACGGGGTTAGCATCCGTAACGTTACCTTGCCGCCTCGCTTTCCTCTCCTTTGGCACGTGATCGTCACCTGGCGGCTGGTGCGGCGGGCCCTGGCCCCCAGGCCCAATGTCGTCCATTGCTTCAAGCCCAAAGGTCACGCCGGTTTGGCGGCGATGGCCGTTTGGTTTTTGAAGGGGTTGGGGTTGACAAAAGCGCGCCTGGTCGTTGACAGTGACGATTGGGAAGGGAAGGGGGGCTGGAACGAGATCGAAAACTACACTGGGCTCCAGCGGCGCTTTTTCGCCTGGCAGGAGCGGTGGGGGCTGACCCACTGCGATGCCCTCACGATTGCCAGCCGAGCGCTGGAAACGATAGTCTGGAGCCTGGGGGTTGAGCCAGGCCGAGTGTTTTACGTGCCCAACGGGATCGTTTCAGGTTCCAAGTTCCAAGTTCAAGGTTCAAAGGCCATCAGAAGGCAACTCGACTTAGCTGAGCATCCGATCGTGCTTCTTTACACCCGCTTCTTTGAGTTCGAGGTCGAGTGGGCCGTCGGTGTCTTTCAGCGAGTGCTGGCCAAGGTTCCGGAGGCAAAGCTGCT
>JAUWYT010000304.1 GCA_030615705.1 Chloroflexota bacterium | reverse complement strand
GGGTTGTGCGCTTGGCACCAATGGGATATCAGATGGTGCTTTCCGATCTATCGCCTGAAATGATCAACTATGCTCGTGACAAGGTTGAGCGATTGGGATTGAGTGACCGCGTGGCAGGTTACCACGTGCTCGATACTTGTGATATGCACGCCTTGTCAGAGTACAGCTTTGATATCGTGTTGGCGTTGGGGGGACGGCTGAGCCTGTGCCGCGATGCCAAGCTGGCTGTCAACGAGTTCCGTCGCTTGACTAAGCCAGGTGGCTATGTGATCTGTGACACTGCCAACCGATACCGCACCGCCCTCGATTTGTTTCGCGATAACAAGATGAGCCAACTCGTGAAGGTATTGGACACGGGACAGTTCTCTCGTCCCGATGGACTAACCGATCACCGCTTTGGGCCACAAGAACTTGTTGACCTATTCAAAGCAAACGAGATGGAAGCCATTCACGTGGCAGGGATCTGCCCATTGTTCGACTACCTACCCACCAAAGAACACATAAGCATGCTTGACAACGAACGCGTTTTTGAGATGATGCTGGATGTGGGCAGGCACTACGCAGAGGATCCATTTGTGGTTGGTCTAAGCGGTCGCCTATTGATAGTGGCACAAAGAATATCATGAGGTAGAGAGTGAACATCATTCAAGCTCTTGTCTTAGGCATCGTGCAAGGGGCCACGGAGTTCGTGCCTATCTCCAGCTCAGGACACCTGGTGCTGGTGCCCTGGCTTCTCGACTGGCCGGAGCCGGGCCTGGTCTTCGATACCATCGTCCACTGGGGCACCCTGGTGGCTGTCCTGGCCGTCTTCTGGCGCGACCTCGTTGCCCTGGCGCAGGCCTGGGCTAGGAGCCTGGTGGAGCGCAACCTGGACTCGACAGAGGCCAGGCTAGCCTGGCTGATCATCGTGGGCACCCTGCCCGCCGCCCTGATGGGCTTCCTATGGGAGGACTTCTTCGAGAGCTTGTTCAGGTCTCCCGGCCGGGTGGCCGCTCTCCTGCTGGTCACAGGGGCGAGCCTGGCCCTCAGCGAGCGGCTGGGTAAGCGACAACGTTCGATGGGCGATCTAAGCTGGCTCGACTCCGTACTCATTGGCCTAGCCCAAGGCCTGGCCATCGCGCCAGGCATCTCCCGTTCGGGGGCGACTATGGCCATGGGATTGTTGCGCGGGGTCAAACGGGAAGCGGCTGCCCGCTACAGTTTCCTCCTGGCCACGCCGATCATCCTCGGGGCCGGGCTTCTGCCACTGGCAGAACTTTTTCGGGCCGAAGTTGTCGGGGCCGTGTTGCCACCCCTCATCATCGGCTTCCTGGCGGCAGCGATCAGCGGCTACCTGTGTATCAGGGTCCTCCTGGCGTATCTTCAACGTGGCAGGCTCTACGTTTTTGCCATTTACTGCTGGCTGGCAGGGATCATGTCTCTGACTTTAGCTTTGATGAGAGGTTAGATTGGCAAGGAAAGGCATTGGCGTTGCCCTCTGTCTGGTGGGCCTCTTGCTCCTTGTTGGCTGTAATAGAGGTTCGATAGAGCCTCCGCAGCCCGTTCACCTCAAAGTGGCTGGTTCCACCTCGATGCAGCCTCTGGTAGAGGAATTGGCCCAAGCTTATACGGAACGTCACCAGCACGTGACCATCGCCGTGGAGGGCCGAGGCTCGCGTCTGGGCATCGAGTTGGTTCGCCAGGGCCAGGTGGACATCGGGATGGCTTCGTGGAAGGAGACGGAAGCTGCAGCGCTCTGGTCAATGCCCATTGCCCTTGACGGCACTGCAATCGTCGTCCACCCCCAGAATCAACTGGAAGGACTGACGTTACTCCAGCTCAGGGACGTCTTCTTCGGCTGGATCTGGGACTGGAGGGATGTGGGAGGGCAAGCGGGGGAGATTGTGGCGATTAGCCGCGAGGACGGCTCGGGGACACGGGCGGTTTTTGAGGAGCTGGTGATGAAGGGGAAGCGGGTCACCCCGACGTCGATGGTCATGCCCAGCAGCCAGGCCGTAGTGGAGTATGTGGCGGAGCATCCAGAGGCTATCGGCTACGTATCCATGGGCTATCTCTCACAGGAGGTCAAAGCCCTGGAAATCGAGGAGGCGGCACCGACCCCGAAGAGCGTCCGCCGGGGAGACTACCACTTGCTTCGCCCCCTCTTCCTGATAACACGCTGGGAGCCGATAGGCGAAGTCAAGGGCTTCATTGATTTTGTCCTCAGCCCAGCGGGGCAGTCCATCGTGGGGAAAAAATACGGGCGAGTGCGGGAGTAACCCTAGCGCCTGGGTTTTGCGAGGCCAAGGCTAGTGCGGGGTTGGGGGGCTGGCCCCCTGACAGAATTGTGATCTACTGGTTTTGACAAAAAGCAGGTCGGGGTCTATAATCTTAAGAAGGCTTAAACTTCTGAGCTAGGTGGGCTCGATATGCCCGGTTCGAAGGTGTCCCTGGTGATAATGACAGGCTCCAGCGAGAGGAGCGAGGTGGAGAGGATGGTGGCCCTGGCTCGTCAGGCCATAACCCTCGACACCGTGGAGAGAGCCCTCGCCGTTGAAGCCATCGGCCGAATCGTGATCGTCACCGATTCCGCTTCTCTGGCCGAGAGCCTGTCTCGTCCTGAGCCCTTTGTCCCTGGGCACCGTACTGGACCGCACTGTCCTGGACCGGACAGTACAGGGTACGGTACAGTGCCAAAGGACCAGGGGCCCGTCGAAGGGCGAGGGAAACCGGTGCACATCGAACTGGAGGCACCCGGAGAGGAGTTCCACTTCGGGCGGCGATTGCGAGAACTGATCA
>JAUWYT010000131.1 GCA_030615705.1 Chloroflexota bacterium | reverse complement strand
TCGCCCTCAACCGGGTGAGGGGCGCTCCAAGTGGCCCAGGAGGCCAGCGGAAGGAGCAAGAAGGCCAGTGCTATCCAGAGGGGCGTCCACTCGAGGGGCTGCGAGGTCACCCTGGCTGACAAGAGCCTGGCAGCGCCGATAGCGCAGAGGGCCATGATCGCCGCCGCTAAGGGTAGGATGACCGTGTTGCTATAGGGCACGTTCAGGTCGTATACGATGTAGTAGCCGAAGGCCAGAAGTACGAAGAGGGTAGAGCCGATGCCGAAGGCCACTGTCGTTCGCCACAGCCCCAGCCGGTCGCCCTGTTCCCCAAGGCCAGCGAAGATCAGCACGAGAAGCCCAGCGGAGGCAACTTGGCCGAGAAGGATGAAAGCCGCCTCGACTAAGCCTGACTGAGGCCAAGCGGTCAGCAGGATCAAGAGCATGCCCAGAGCCAAAGCCCCCAGCCACCAGCCCCTTGCCAGACGGCTGGCTATAAGGGTAGCGAAAGCGATAGCCCCGGCGTTGGCTAAGACGACCCAAGCGAAGGCCATCGGCTGTGCCCATCCCGTCATGGCCGTGGCTCGGGCCACGTTTTGGAAGATCAGCCCCTGAAGGAAGAGGAAGGGAAGCAAGCTGAGCAAAGGCAGGGTCGCCAGAAAGCTACCGTCGGTAGCAACCGTGACGCTAGGCCGCATCACCATCCGAGCGACCAGGGTCAACTGGGCTAGTGCCATGAGCAGCACAAAAAGCAAGGGAGCGATCCCCAGTCGCCAACTGAGGTCATAGGTTCCCAAAACTCCGTGGAGTCCTGTATCCAGAGCGAGACCCAAAAGGATGGCGATAGCGTAGCGGCTGGTGCTTTGTGAGCCTTCTCCTCGAACGCGCCCCAGATAGAGCGGCAAGAAGAGCAAGAAGAGAACCGTGCCCATTGTCACTAAGACGAGGTCAAGGGAGGAGGAGGTGGAAAGTTGCTCCAAGAAGCGGACAATGGCCAGGCCTCCGGCGGTCAGGGCCAGCGCAGGCCGGAGCCGAAGTAGCCTATGCAGTGCCGCAGCCAAGAAGGCGGTCAGGAAGACGCCGAAAGCGAAGAGCCCCATGTCGATGGTGCTCACCCCGGGCTGGACTCCCAGGTAGTGGACGATGGGTGGTAAGAGGAAGCGGAGGGTCTGCGCGCCGAAAACCACAGTCAGGGCTGGTAGGCCCAGGGCTTCTACCAGCTGCATCTTCCGTAGACGACCGCTTCTCTTTCCCATGATGCCTCCTTCAATGATACCTACATCTTGCAGAGAGACGGCACACGCTGTCCTCTATCTGTTTGACTGTCAGTGTACTCCCAGACCAAGACGGCGTCAACCCACACGATAGCTTTTACAGCCTCTTCTCTTTCTCAGCAGGTCCTGTACACACCAACAGCCTCTTCAACACTCACTCGAGCCCATAACAACTACCTCATCCCCTGATCAGCCCCTCTCTCACAAGTTCTCTCAGGCGATTCTTCCGGTGTAAGTATGAGCATAGGGCCAGGTGTGATCTCAAGGGGCTAAGCGGGTCTTTCGGATGAGCCTATACCTAAGACACGCGGGAAATCGGGGCCTCAGGAGAGGGTGGGACAGGTATGGAGGGGAGAATCTGAGCGCGTTCGTACAGCCCTGTCATCCTGGCTTCTCTACCAACGGCTGCAGGCTAGGACCAGTGGGGGTATCTATCACCCGCCAACCCAGGGCCGCAATCCGTTCGCGCAGGGCGTCGGCGGCAGCCCAGTCACGGCGGGCACGGGCCGCCTCACGTTCCTCCACCAGGGCCAGCACGTCGGAAGATGGTGCAGGAGCCACTTCATCCCTCCGCGCAGCCAGCACCCTCTCCCACACCTCCGATGGTATCCCTGCCTGGGGCTCGGGCCGTTGGAAAGGCCCCAATTCGCTTACGGGGAAGGCTTGCCCTCGAGCGAAGCGCTCTTCTCCCCCTTCCCGCAGCAGGGTGACGCCACTGCGCCCCATCACCCGGCAAGTTTCGGCCTCCAGGTCGACCACCAGGGCCGTATGCTCATCGATGCCCACCACTGTCACATCAGTCGGGAGCAAGGCCAAAAGTTGCTCAAAACGGGCCTCGCCCATGAAACAGCGGCTGGTGTCCAGGTCGGCACCTCCTTCGCGATTGTTCCAGTGGGAGACGAAAACCAGGGAGAGACCGTAGGGGCCAAAGAAGTCCAGCCCTTCATGCCAGTGAGGGTCCTCACCTACCTTGTAGATCTCGTAGACGGGCAGAGCACGAGCGCTGGCGGCGATGAGGCCGGCGCTGGCCACGACGACCGCTGCTCCCAGGCGGTGGCGAGCCACCAGCGTATGCCAGGCCAGGCTATCCCGCAACTGGCGGACGGCGTAGGTGGGGCTGCCCGGCCCCATGAAGACAACATTGGCTTCCAAGAGGGGAGCGACGATGGCCGGATCATCCGGGCTGAAGGGGGTGCCCCGCTTGCGGGCCGGGACCACGGTGACCTGGGGACGATAATTCTGCAAATGATGGCGGAAGAAGTCGGCCACATGCGCGGCCACCTGGGCCGAGTTCGGCTCAAAGCCGGCCGGTGTCTCCAGCACGGCCACTTGGATCGGCTGAGACAGGCGGTCCAGGAGCCAGTCGTGGATCTTGCGCCCGCTAGCCGAGGTCTCACCAGAGCCAAAAAGAGCCACTAGGCCCGGTCGTTCAGCCATCGCTCACCTCAGTCCTACCTCGCTCTAGTTGGCCACGGTTCCCTTCATGGCTATTGTTATTTGCTTTCCACTCCAGATTGTCAACAGGCTGAGCCCCCTTCTGATGTGAGCAAGTTGTCCAACTCGCCGGCTAGTGCTTCAGCTGTCGTATAGTGTATCCCGTGCAGGCCCAACCCTCTGGCAGCCTCCACATGGCCGGGGTCGTCGTCAATGAAGACGCCCTCCTCGGGCACGATGCCCAACCGAGTCAACGTCAGTTCGAAGATCGCAGGGTCCGGCTTGGTCACGCCTTCATCTCCGGAGCAGACCACGACGTCGAACAGACCCAGGATCTCCCAATCGGCTAGCCATTCCTCTAGCCCCGGGGGTGAGTTAGATAGCACGGCTAGCTTGTAATGACCGTGGAGCTGGCGGATCAGGTCAAGTACGCCGACATTGATCGCCTCGTCGGCAAAATAGCGCCGGCGGAAGGTGTCAATCTCCTCCGGGGTGCGCAACCCAAGTGCCGGTCCGATCTCATGCCAGTAGTCGTCGGCCGTTATCCGCCCGAGCAGCACCTCCTGCCACGCGTCACTCCCAAACATGATGCGGTTGAGCATGCCCGGAGCCAGCTCTAGCTCGTCCTCGTAGCTTCGAAATAGGGATGTCGGCTTTGGGGCTGAGATGACGCGCCCAAAGTCAAAGATGATGGCCTTGATCATGTGGTCCTTTCGACCGGAGCCTGCACCCGCTCGTGCAGTCAAGTCGCCGGCCCGCTACTCGGTCGCCGCCTGAGATCCGCCTATCGCCGAATGACTGGCTTCGATCACGTTATCGGCATTGGCATTCGCCCAGACAGATAGCGCAAGCACTTCCTGCAGAGCCTCCAGGGCCTCAGCCGGTGGAGGACCCTTTTCCAGCAATCGCTTGAGTGAGACCGATACCCAGATGCAGCGGACATAATCCGCCAAGGCGCGCACTTCGTCACTACCCGGAATAACAGCGCGGACGTAGTTCTGCAGAAAACGAGTGAACAGCGCCCAGTCGAGAAAACCGGGGTAGACTAGGTGTTTCAAATGGCCCGGCCGAGATGAGGCAAAGTAGATGAGCGCCTCAGCCAACTCGACGACGCGTGGCTGCCAGGACGCTTTATCATAATCCACGACGCAGACGATACGGTCGCCCTTGAACAGCAGGTTGTCCGCATAATAGTCGCCGTGGATGACCAGATAGGGCAACGCACCGTGCTCGGCGAAGCGGGACGCCAGGTCGGCTGCCTCTGCTTCGAACTGGTGAGCTATCTCGGCTAGCTCGGGGTCTTGGTCAAGCTGCCAGGCCTGGCCCAGGTTGGTTAGGATGGTGCTCAGGATATAGGGGCTGTACAGCTCGCCCGAACGGCGCAGGGTCTCCGGCGCAAAACCGTCCAAGATTGTGTGGTAGCGACCTAACGTCAGCGCGGCCTCTTTCAGGTGAGCCGGTCGCTCATGGTCGTAGGGCTCGTGCTCGACATAAACGTAGATTTCATAGATCTCGGCGTCCAGCGCCAGAAAGGTTTCACCTGTGGCGGTGGGCACGATAGTCGGAGCTGGGAAGCCTGCCTGCCGGAGCCACCCTATGAGCTCGTGTTGGCCACGAATGAAATGGGCTTGGCGCAGTCGCGGGTGGCGGCACTTTAAGAAGTAGCGCCCCCGGGTCGTTTCTACAATCCAGTTGTCATTGACAAAACCACGTTCGGCCCGGCGGGCATCCCTCAACCTGCCCAGGGTATAGTAATCCAACACTCGCACCAGTTCCTGTTTCATCGCTACGCGGGCAAGACCTTTCTCCGGCTCGTCTCCCCAAGCAGGGCCCATCCGCTCTCACTTGGACCGACCTTGTGTCTCGACCCCGAGAGCCTCTTGATATCCTTAGAGCAATCGTCTCAGATTGGGACTGCTGGCGAGGCTACCTCAATCTTCTCCATCTACTGGCCGCAGCAGACCAGGGTGCCGCCTCCGACTTTGGCCACTACTACCTCATTGCCACATACGTTGCACCTGTACTTCTCTCCCACCTTCTCAACTGCCATCTTCCCACAGCCTCCTTTCTGGCCTTCCAGGTCATCTCATGATACGCATTGGCAATCCGGCGCCTCTTTCACATGCACCGCCAGGGCCGAATGCCTATGAGGAAGTGATTGCATCGTTGACGGTAGGTTAGTTACTCGACCCGTAGGAACCTATCGCCTGGAGTCCTGCAGATGGGGCAGACCTCTGGGGCCTGACCCTCGACCGTGTTTCCACAAACCGGGCAGACGTAGTAGTGGAAAGGTTCCAGCTCCTCTCGGAGGCTGTCCAGAGCTGTCTCGAAGAGCCCGGCGTGAATCTCCTCCACTTGATTTGCGTAGGCAAAGCTGCGCTCGGCTTTCTTGAAGCCCTCCTCCTCCGCGTCAGCTATCATCCTCGGGTACATGGTCTTGAACTCATGGGTCTCGCCTCCTATCGCCTCCGGCAGGTTCTCAGCGGTGGAACGGATACCACCCATCACCCTGAGATGTGCCAGAGCATGTACCGTCTCTGCCTCTGCAGCTGCCCGGAATAGCTTCGCCACTTGGGCAAAACCCTCTGCGTCCGCTTGCTTGGCAAACGCCAGGTACCTTCGATTGGCCTGCGACTCACCCGCAAATGCTTCTTTCAGATTGAATTCGGTCTTCGAACCGGTCAACTCGGACATTCGTAGCCTCCTTTTGCCCACATTTTGCAGATGGAGGAGGGATCGCTGTCCATCTGCATCTGGTTGACTGCCAGTGTACCCCCAAACCAAGACTCCGTCAACCCACACAGCACTGCTTGCAGCGCCTTTCCCCTCCTCGACGTGGACAATACACGCAAACCAATAGCCCCCTCCATCCTCACGGGGAGGGGGCTGCTCTTGCTGGGATGACATCGTGGTGGGCAGGGCATTGCTCAGGCCAAGCATGGTGTCGGCCCCTACCCCACGG
>JAUWYT010000061.1 GCA_030615705.1 Chloroflexota bacterium | reverse complement strand
TCCCTCATGGTGTGATAGAGGGTCCCCTTCCGCTCCACCGTTTCCACGATCTCCACCCCTGTCTTGGGTGGCTCCAGAATGCGAGGCCTCTCCTCTACTGCAGCTTCGTCCTCTACAGGCACTCCCTCCTCCAGGGGGAGCCCTGGCTGCAAGGACCGCCTCACTAACTGTACGATCTCGTCACGCACAGCCAGGTTGGTCTCCGTCTCCTGGCGGACGTAGATCTTGCTGCCCTCAATAGCATAGGGGGGATCGTCGCCCCGGGGCACAGCCAGGCGCACAACCCTCTTGCCCTCGGTCTGCTGAACGTCAATGGTCACCTCCAGGGGCGGGGTGATCTTGCGCTCGATCTCGGCCCTAAGGACTGCGATGGCCTCCTTGGGATTGTCAATGCCTGTGGGCGGCGTCTTGGGATTGGAACTGACGCCCACATAGATGGTGCCGCCGTTGGTGTTGGCGAAAGCCACCACGTCGGCGATGACGGCATAGAGGCGCCCACCACGGCGGGTCATCCTCTCGTGGAAGGATTGTACGATGCTGGCCCCCTGCTCCCGCGCCGCTCGGACGTAATCGAAGGGAGCGCGCTCAGGCCGATAGGGTCGAGTGAAGGTGAGATCGTCGCTTTGGAAGACCTGCCGCAGGGCCTCGAAGCTGACCTCTGGCAGCAGCACCTCGGTGACCCGGTCACCGAGGCCCAGGGACTTCTTGTCCCTGGGATCGCGGGTCAAGCGGTGGGCATCGGAGCCCTGGATGCAGCGCATGGGGCGAGAGTACTCCGGCTTGGAACCGCTAAAGAAGGCCAGGGTGGTGCGCCGCCCCCTGCTCTCCAGGTCCGTTACCTCCAGGGCGTGGAGGTGCTCGTCCTGGGTGTAGGCGATCTTGGTCTGGCCGCCGAAGCCGAAGCCCCGCATGGCCACGCCGTGAGTTGAGTTGGCGTGGGCCGCGATCACGATACCGCCTGCCTCATCAATCACCCGGTAGGCCGTCAACACATCGGTTGTAGCCCCTACCTCGGTGGATCCCACATCCAGCTTGTCGGCGGGAACGTTGAGGTGCAGGAGGATGTGCTCCAGCTCCCGCATGGTGGTCTCCTCTGAGAAAATGCCCAAAATGTGAAAGCCCAGGGTCGCCGTCAATTCGAAGCCGGGCAGCACCAACATCTTCTCCCGCAGGCGGCGATACTCCTGAAGCCTTTTCTTTTCCTGAGGGCGGAGGCGCTTCAGCCGCTCCAGCATTTCCACCTTCTCTATCTCCTCCAACATCCGCGCGTAGCCAGCCACGGTGTTGTGGTCGGTGAGGGCGATGATCTCCAGGCCCTTCCTATCAGCCTCCTGCAGAACGTCCAAATACGAAACGCGCGACTGTTGATAGCAGGCAGAGGCGGGGGTGTGGATATGGAGATCCATCCGCCTCCACTGTGATCCTTCGACAGGCCCCTGGTCCTTTGGCACTGTACCGTACCCTGTACTGTCCGGTCCAGGACAGTGCGGTCCAGTACGGTGCCCAGGGACAAAGGGCTCAGGACGAAGTTTCTCTTTCTTTTTGCTTTTTTTGTCTGGCATATTCAAATCCTTTGACTATCCCCGCTCAGCCTAAGCGTTGAGGTCGAAACACGACAAGCTCATAAAGCCTCAGGCTACGGAAGACACAAAAGCGTCCCATCAGTCCGTTCCAGCGGACCTTGGGCATCCGCAGCCTGGGGCTTTGAGTGGCTTAGCGGGCGATCAATGGCTATTCCGATGACGTTTCGGAGGGAGCGGGGCTAGTCACCTCCTTGACCGCGCTCTCGGCGTACCGGGTGAAAGGTCTGAGGAGGTTGGCAAACTCCATGGGGAAGACGAACTTGGTGGCGGGACTGGCCCCTAGAGCCTTGAGGGCCTCCAGATACTGCAGGCTCATGGTCTTGCTGTCCACCGTCTTGGCCACTTCGAAGACCTTGTCCAGGGACATGGAGAACCCCTCAGCCCGCAGGATGGAGGACTGCCGATCCCCCTCGGCCTTGAGGATAGCCGATTGTTTCTCCCCCTCGGCCACCATAATGGCCGCCTCCCGCTTGCCGTCGGCCTCGAGGACCGTGGCCCGACGGGAGCGCTCCGCCGCCATCTGGCGGGTCATGGCATCCTGCACCTCCTTGGGCGGGAAGATCTCGCTGATCTCCACGGTGGTGACCTTCACCCCCCAGCGAGCGGTGACCTCATCCAGCTTCACCCTCAGCACCTCGTTGATGTGCTCCCGTTTGGCCAGGACATCGTCCAGGGAGAGGTCGCCGACTACTGCCCGCAGGGTGGTGGTGGCGATCCCCTGGGAGGCGCCGGCGAAGTTGGCCACCTGGATCACGCTGGTGGCGGGGTCGAGCACCTTCCAGTAGATGAAGAAGTCGATGGCGATGGGAGCGTTGTCCCTGGTGATGCAGGTCTGGCGTGGGATCTCAAGGAACTGCTCCCGCAGGTCCACCAGGACTGCCTTGTCAACGAAGGGGATCAGGAAAATAATTCCAGGCCCCTTCGTGCCGACAGAGCGCCCCAGCCGGAAGACCACTAAGCGCTGGTATTCCCGCACGATCTTGATGGCCATGCTCAAGATCATCGCCACAAACAAGAGGAACAAGGATATGGTGGCCAGATTACCCAATATGTCAAACATCTTAACCTCCTTGGTGATATGATCTGTTTGTTACCACGATTTTACTTTTCGACGTTGGCGATTCTTGTGTAGTGACGACCTCAGTCGTCCTCACGGAGCCAAGGCGATGAAGTCGCTACTACGAACTCCTACATCTCTACTTTTTGGTCACTTTTAGCCTCACCCCCTCTGCACCCACCACTCTAACCTGTTCTCCCTTTTTGATAGAACCTTCCTCAGCAACGGCGCTCCACAGCTCGCTCCTGACCTGCACCGTGCCCCAGGGGTCCAGGTCCGAAGCAGCCACCCCCGTAGCCCCGATCATGGATTCGATTCCGCTGGCCACCTTGGTCCGCTGGGCCCTGATCCCCGCCGAGACGGCAAAGAGGAAAAAGGAGGCGATGGTGGCTGTCATGAGGGCGATGAGGGGCCAGGAGACGGTGAGACGGGGCATGGTGGGCGACGGCGGGGCGAAGGGACTGAAGAGCATCAGCGAGCCGAGGACGAAGGCGATGGCTCCTCCCACGCTGAGCATGAAGCCGGCCACCTCGATGTCCAAAATGAAGAGGACCACCGCCAGGACGATGAGGGCCACCCCACCCCAGTTCACGGGCAGGCTGCCGAAGGCAACGAAAGCCAGGATCAAGCAAATGGCCCCCGTCACCGCAGGCAAGATGGCGCCAGGCTGATAGAACTCGGCCACCAGGGCCAGGGTGCCGATGGAAAGCAGAAGATAGGCTATGTTGGGATCAACGATGACGTGCAGGAATTTCTCAGCAAAGTTCATGCCGATGGTGCGAACCGGAGCACCACGGGTCTTCAGGATCACGGGGCCGGCGGCAGTGATCACCTCCCTGCCGTCTATCTTGTCCAAAAGATCCGTCAGGTCGTCGGCGATGAGATCCACCACTTCATACTCCACGGCCTCCCTGGCTATGATGGACGCGCTCTCCCGCACCGCCTTCTCCGCCCACTCGGCGTTACGCCCTCGCTTCTCGGCGATGGCCCTGACGTAGGCGGCGGCGTCGCTGGTCGCCTTCTCCTCCATGATCTCTGTTATCTCCGTCCCAGGCATGGCCACGGGGTGGGCGGCTCCGATGTTAGTGCCGGGGGCCATGGCAGCGACGTTAGCGGCCAGGGTGATGAAAACCCCTGCCGAGCCTGCCCTGGCTCCCGCAGGGGAGACGTAGACCACGATGGGCACGGAGGAGTTCAGCATCTTCTGCACGATGACCCGCATAGGGACGTCCGATCCGCCGGGCGTATCCAGTTGGACGATCAGGCACTGGGCACCGTCCTCTTGAGCGACGTCGAGGCCTCGGCCAACGTATTGAGCGATGAACGGATCTATAACCCCCTTCACCGTGATGACGTCAACGTGCTCCCCATGCTGGGCCAAGGCGGAGGAGAAGCCGCCGAACAACAGGCAAGCTCCTATCACACCAAGCACACTCATAGCCAATGCTCTTCGTTTCATCTCCACCAGCCTTTCAAAGTCCAATACCAGGTGCAACGCACTTTTCGTCGAAGTGCGTTGCACCTTGACTTTACTGGTCCGCCAGGGCGGCGGCAAAGACCTGATCCACCTGATCGGCCAGGATGAACTTCATCTCCTCTTTGACCTCCTCTGGCACGTCGTCCAGGTCGGGCTCGTTGCGCTGGGGCAGGATCACCGTCTTCAGGCCAACCCGATGGGCGGCAAGCACCTTCTCCTTGATACCCCCTACCGGCAGCACCTGCCCCCTCAGGGTGATTTCGCCCGTCATGCCCACGTCGGACCTAACCGGCTTCTCCAGGAGCAGGGAGACGAGGGCCGTGGCCATGGTCACCCCTGCTGAGGGGCCATCCTTGGGGATGGAACCGGCGGGCACGTGGAGGTGAATGTCGGTCTCCTCGAAGAAGTCGCCATTAATCCCCAGTTCCTCGGCCTTGGAGCGCACATAGCTGAGGGCCGCCTGGGCCGATTCCTTCATCACATCGCCAAGTTGGCCGGTGAGGGTGAAGCCCTTACTGCCCGGCATCTTGGTGGCCTCGATGAAGAGGATGTCGCCTCCGGTAGCCGTCCAGGACAGCCCCGTGGCCACTCCCGGGATTTCTGTACGCTCTGCCGCCTCGAAGAAGTACTTGGGCTTGCCGAGAAATTCGGCCACCTTTTCTTCAGAGATCAGCGTTTTGATGCCCTCCTGCCCTTCGGCAAGCTCTTCGTCAAGCCGTTGTGGTGAGCCTGTCGAACCATCATGAGGGGCCTCAGGACGCAGCCCCTCGGCCACCTTGGTCGCCACCTTTCTGCAGATGCTGCCCAACTCCCGCTCCATGTTGCGCACCCCTGCCTCGCGGGTGTAATCGCGGATGACTTTGCGGATGGCTCCCTCGCTGAACTCGATCTCTTCTGGACGCAGGCTGTTCTCCCTGATCTGCCGTGGGATCAGGTACTGCTGAGCGATCTTGATCTTCTCCTCCTCGGTGTAACCAGAGAGCCTGAGGATCTCCATGCGGTCGCGCAGGGCGGGAGGGATGGTGTACAGGACGTTACCCGTGGTGATAAACATCACCTGAGAGAGATCGAAAGGCACGTCCAGGTAGTGATCGCGAAAGTCCCGGTTCTGTTCCGCATCGAGGACCTCCAGGAGAGCCGAAGAGGGATCGCCGCGCCAATCCTGGCCCACCTTGTCAATCTCATCCAACATGAAGACTGGGTTCTTGGACTCCACGCGCCGCAGGGCCTGGATGATGCGGCCTGGCAGGGCCCCGATGTAGGTCCGCCGGTGGCCCCGGATCTCCGCCTCGTCGCGCATCCCACCCAGGGACTGGCGCACGAACTTGCGGCCCAGGGCGCGGGCGATAGACCTCCCCAGCGACGTCTTGCCAGTGCCCGGTGGCCCGATGAAGCACAGGATCACCCCTTCGCGCTCTCTACGGATATAATCCGCCGGCTCTTCCTCTTCTTCTGTTTTTCGCTCCAGGCGCAGCCTGCGCACCGCCAGATACTCCAGGATACGCTCTTTGATATCATCCAGGTCGTAGTGATCCTCGTCCAGCACCTGGCGGGCACGGGCGATGTCCAGGTTGTCCTCGGTGCTCTTGCTCCAGGGGAGGTTAACCAACCAATCGAGGTAGGTCCGGATCACCGAGTATTCCGCCGCGGCGGTGGGCAGCTTGGACAGGCGATCCAACTCGCGCTTCGCCTCCTTCTCCGCCTCCTCGGGCATGCCAGCCACCTCAATCTTTTGGCGGAGCTCCTCGACCTCCATGGTCTGCTCGTCTTCCTCGCCCAGCTCCTTTTTGATGGCCTTCAGTTGCTCCCGCAAGAAGTACTCCCTCTGCACCTTGGTCATCTCGGTCTGGGCCTCGGTCTGAATCTTCTTGCCCAGCTCCAGCACTTCCAGCTCCCGATTGAGGGTGATCGTGAGCTTGTGGAGCTTCTCCTTGACCTCGTCAGTCTCCAGGATATCCTGGGCATCGTCGAGATCCATGCGCATGTAGGTGGCGATGGCATATGCCAACTGGCGCGGGTCATCAACGTTCAGGGCCAGCATGATCAACTCATCGGGTATGTGGGGCACCAGGGAGACCAGGCGGCGGAAGAGCTCGACGATGTTGCGCATCAGAGCCTCCATTTCCACCGTCTCCTCCACTAAATCGGGGGCGACCTCCACCTCGGCTTTCAGATAAGGCTCCGATTGGGTGAACTCGCGGATCTTGATCCGCTCCAATCCCTGCACCAGGAGGATAATGGTGCCGTCGGGGGCCTTGCGCAGGCGATGGACCAGGGCTGCCGTGCCCACCCTGTAGACGTCATCGGGCCCGGGGTTCTCTTTCTCTGGATCCTTAGCTGCCACCAGGCCGATCATGCGTTTACCCAAAACAGCATCATCTACCAGGCGGATGGAACGTGGTCGCCCCACCGTCAAGGGCAAAGCGGTCAAAGGATAGACGACTACACTTCGCAGAGGCAGGATGGCCAGTTCACTGGGGATATCCGCCAGGCCCTCATCCGCCACCCTCTTGCTCGCGAGCTCCTTGTCTTCTTGTACCGAAGGCACGAGGGCCGTTTTTGGGGCCACGTCAGTCAAGGAATCGCTTCCCTGTTCCCCGCTCTTAGGTGGGTTTTGCTTTTCCGACGAAGGCATGGCAATCCTCCTTCGCATCAATTCCCATAGTTTTTTTGGATTCACAGTTCAGAACTCACTCCGTCCCGCGGGTCTCGACCACAGGAACCTTTTGGGCCTTGGCCTTGGGCAAGACAACTCTCAGAAAGCCATCCTCGTAAGTGGCTTCGATCTCTTCCTCGACGATGGCCCACGGGAGATAGACTTCGGTCTCGAAGTCACCATAGCGAATCTCTATCTGCTGATAGCTCAAGGTTAAACCCTGGGCTTCGGCCAACGGATCATGCCTCACCCCGGTGATGGTCAAATTGCGGTTGGACAGCGATATCGTGAAGTCACCTTCCTCCATACCCGCTATTTCCACATTGACCACGGCGCAGGTGTCGGTCTCATAGACGTCGGTAGGGGGTCGCCAGGTTCTGGTGCGGCGCAAGGGGAGCCAACGTCTTGAGGGAATTACTTCGTCGAAGAGGCGATCCATCTCCGCTTCCATCCCCTCAATGTGATCTAACAGAGAACTCTTTCGTTTCATCACTGCCCCCTCAGCAACAGAGTGACGCTGTCAAGTTTCGTTGATAATTGTACCACACTTGTTCAATAAGCTCAAGCCAGCGGGCCTGCTGCCGGACATTTCGAAGGGGGAGCTATGAGCTCAGCCTATTGTCAACCTAACCTCATACAAAAACGCCAGCCAGGGCTGGCGTTGCGTTCGGGAATGTCGTTTGCTGTATCAGGCTACTCCGTGAAGGCCGAGCCCCAGTGCCTTGCCAACTACGGCTATTCAGCACAGGGAAGCAAAGGTTTGGAGTTCAAGGGGAAGATCGCTGGTTGTGGTTTTTGTGGTTGGCATTGTGACTTTAGAGCATAGTTGGAGCGCTTCCTACGCCGCCATCGCATAGATACTCCGCCCTGCTCCCCAGTAGTTGTCGTAGATGTGCTGGTAAATCTGCGTGCTTTTCCGCTGACACATCTTGTCGGTGTAGCGTTCGGGAAGTCGCCAGATCATGTCTTCGATGAAGATTCGCACTGCCGCGCGGGATTGCTGGCGCTTTCGCCAATCGAGCACCAGCTTCTCCCGCTTGAGGATGTCCAAGAACTCACGGGCGATACGCTTCACCTC
>JAUWYT010000317.1 GCA_030615705.1 Chloroflexota bacterium | reverse complement strand
CTTTGGCACTTGTCCTGGACCCTTTGTCCTTGGGCCAAAGGACCAAGGGCGACAAGTACAGGGCCCAGGGACAAAGGGCTCAGGACGTCGTAACCGGGGTAAACGACGGTGATCTTGTCAGGGTCAATGCCGTAGCGCTCGATGAGATCGCGTTTGGTGGCTGACGAGTCGGCGATGAGGTGAGTGGCGGCGCGAGCGTTGTAGCGCGTGGAGAGATTCAGGTAAAGTCGATCCACGAGACGGTGGGCCTCTGGATAGTATAGATAGCCCAGATCGTGGATGGTGACCACGCTGCGACGAGGGTGAACGACAGGCAGAACGTGGGCTGGGACGAAAAGCAGGTCTGGAGGGCGGCGTGCCATCTCCCAAGACAGGCGCAAGTGGGTCCAGAGGCGGGGGAAAGGCATGACCTGCAGTTCACAATCGGTTACCAAGGGGAAAAGTCCTGACGCCGGCGGCCGATTGAAGTACAAGCGATAGCGGTGGTTACCTTCAAGCGCTAGGAGGCGTCGGATCAAGTTAAGAGAGTAGTTCTCTGTGCCTGTTCGCTCTTGAACCACGCTTCGGCTAGCGTCAACGCCAATGAGCATTGCTTACTTTCCCTCTAGCTCGGCCACCTTCGCCAGCCGGCGGCGATAGCGCTCCAATCCTGAGAACTCAGCAGCCAGCCAAACCCGAACTATTTCCAGCGCCAGTTCCGCGCCGATGATCCGCTCCCCCAGACAGAGCACATTGACGTCGTCGTTCTCCCTGCTCTGGCGGGCGGAGAGGGTGTCGTGGCACACTGCTGCTCGAATGCCCGGTACCTTGTTGGCCGTAATGCACACGCCAATGCCGTTGCCGCAGACCAAAATGCCTCGCTCGAAATCACCCTGGGCCACCGCTTCAGCCACGGCCCGGGCGAAGTCGGGATAATCGGAGGGCTCAGCGTTGTATGCTCCGAAGTCGTGATATTCATGGCCTAACTCCCCGAGGAGCTCGGCTATGGCCCCTTTGAGATGAAGGCCAGCGTGATCTGTACCGATAGCAATACGCACTCTCCACTCCTCCTGTCCCGCGTTTCAGGAATAGCGCCAAGGGAAAGGTGGAGTCAGGTTAGTAAATCTCCACCACAGGAACTCGATGGGGGGGAAAAGTATCCTCGTCAGAATGCCCATTTGTGCAAATCTTTCCAGAGCAATCAAGAGCAATACCAAGATCAGGCCATAGCGCTCGTAGCGAGCGAGGACGGCGAACCAGCGGGAGGGCAAAAGCACAGACAAAAGCCTCGAACCATCCAGCGGCGTGAGGGGTATCAAGTTGAAGATGGCCAGAGCGAGGTTCAGCCAAACCACCCAGGAGACCAGTTCGCCATAGGAAACGACAAAGCCCGCAATCATCCGCGGCATGAAGGGGATGAGGCGCAACCTGAGAGGAATGGACAGGAGAGCAGCAGTAACAAAGTTGGCACAAGGCCCTCCCATGGCCACCAAGGCCATGCCAATTTTGGGCCCTGGGCGCAGCTTGGAGGCATCCACGCGAACGGGCTTCCCCCAGCCCAGGCCCAGGAAGAGGAGGGAGAGCGTGCCTAAGGGGTGGAGGTGGGCGAAGGGGTTCAGGGAGAGCCGCCCCGCGTTTTTAGCCGTGGGATCGCCGAGCTTGTTGGCCACCCAGGCATGACTGCATTCGTGGACGCTGATAGCCACAAGCAAAGCGATCAGGAGATAAACAACATAGAAACCTAATCCGGTAAATAGCATCTTTTAGTCCCTTTGCACAGCTAGCAAAGCTTCGATCTCTTCCACAGCGATGGCCCCAGGGCGCAGGATAATCGGTGGGTCTGTAGTCAAATCCAGCACTGTGGAAGGGATGCCACCGGGGCACCGTCCACCGTCGAGGATAAGCTCGATGCGGCCCCCAAGCTCTGTCTCCACCTCCCAGGAGGTGACAGGGCTGGGACGGCCGCTCAAATTAGCGCTGGTGGCGGCAAGGGGAGCGCCCAAAGCGGCGATCAGAGCCAGAGGCACCGGATGGTCAGGCACCCGCACGGCCACAGTGGGACCGCCAGCGCTGACGACATCAGGGACGTTGGCTTTCTTGGGCAGGACCAAGGTTAAGCCACCGGGCCAAAACCTCTCGGCCAAGAGCCAAGCAGTCTCCGTGATTCTCTCAGTTACGAGTGAGAGATCGTCAGCCCGGGCCAGGAGAATGGGTATGGCTTTGTCCCATGGACGGATCTTGGCTATATAGATTCGCTCCACAGCATGGGGTTGGAAGGCATGGGCACCAACACCATAGACCGTGTCCGTAGGGAAGGCGACAAGGGCGCCCTCGGCCAAAATCCGGGCGGCCACAACAACGGCTTCCTTTCCAGCAGAGAGCACTTTCGTCTCCATTCTCACAGCCAGACCACCCTGATTGAATGTGATACCAATGTGGAGGTAGTATAACGTAATTTGTCGCCTTGGTCAAACGATGGACCTCTCGATGGCCTCGGCGGCGCCGTCCTCTGCCCCCTTGCTCCCCTGCTCCTCTGCTCCCTTGAGAAGGCATCTCTCACGTCCTCACGATCACTACCCTGTCCAGCCCAGCGTAATCCTTGGCGATCTCGACTCTTGCCGCCGGGAAGTGGCGCTT
>JAUWYT010000102.1 GCA_030615705.1 Chloroflexota bacterium | reverse complement strand
AGAGATAAATTCATGCAGTGGGGGAGGGCTCAGGCAGGCCTTGGAGGCCAGCACCACCTGGCTTGAAAGGCACGTCCAAACCATCAACGCCCTAAACGTCTATCCTGTGCCCGACGGCGACACCGGCACCAACATGCTGCTCACCATGCGAGCCGCCCTCGAAGAATTGAACAACTCCTCGGCACAGTCAGCCTCGGCCGTCGCCCACACCGTGTCGTATGGCGCCCTGATGGGGGCTCGCGGTAACTCAGGGGTCATCCTCTCCCAGTTATTCCGAGGGCTCGCCAGAAGCTTGGATAAGAAGAAAACCTTCACTGCCTTGGAGTTAGCTCAAGCCATGAAGGAGGCTTCGGCTACAGCCTACAAGGGCGTGATCAAGCCCGTTGAAGGTACCATACTCACTGTGGCCCGAGAGGCGGCCGATGCGGCAGCGGCCGCTGCTGAGGAGAGGAACAACCTCCTCTACGTCCTAGAGAGAACGGTGGCGGAAGCCAGGCACTCCGTAGCCAGGACGCCATCTCTCTTGTCCGTGTTGGCAGATGCTGGCGTGGTTGATGCCGGCGGGCAGGGACTATTCGTAATCCTGGAAGGCGCCCTGCGCTTACTCCAGGGGAGGGCGGTGGAGGCTGTCCCGGAGCTGGCCGCTGCCATTGATCTCAGAGCCTTCGAGGGCCAGGAGTACGGCTACGACACCCAGTTCGTTATCCAGGGCGAGAACCTGAATGTGGAGGAAATCAGGGAGGCCATAGCCACCATGGGCGACTCAGTCCTAGTGGTCGGCGATTCCAACACTGTCAAGGTACACCTGCACACGGATGAGCCGGGGACGCCGCTCAACTACGCCGCCGGTTGGGGCTCTTTGAAGGAGATCGTCGTGGAGAACATGCAGGAACAGTACGAAGAGTTCATCCTTGGCCAAACCCGGCCTCCCCTGCTCGCAGAGGAATTGGGCGACATAGCCATCCTGGTCGTCGCTCCCGGCGCGGGACTGGCCAGCGTGTTCGAGAGCCTGGGAGCCAGCGCTGTAGTGCCCGGCGGCCAAAGCATGAACCCCAGCACCCAAGAACTATTGGAAGCCATCGAAAGCTTGAATGCCGAAAAGGTCATCGTCCTGCCTAACAACGGCAACATTATCATGACGGCGCAACAGGCAAGAGAACTCTCCCAGAAAAAGGTGGTTGTCGTGCCTACCAAGACCATCCCTCAGGGCGTCAGCGCTGTCCTGGCTTTCAACTATCAAGCGGATCTGGAGACCAACGCCCAGATGATGCAACGAGCGACCCACGGCGTTCAGACCACCGAGATAACCACGGCCACTCGTGCCGCTCAGATCAACGGCGTCAGTGTAGAGGAGGGAGAGATCATTGGCCTTTTGAATGGGGCATTAACCGCCTCGGGCAACACCCTGGAAGAGGTCGTTCAGGAGATGCTGCGTCAGATGAAAGCCGATGAACATGAGATAATCACCATATACTGCGGCGAGGGTATCGCTGGTACAGAGCCTGAGAGACTGGCCGACGAAATCCGGGCCAGCTACCCAGACCAGGAGGTGGAGCTAGTAGACGGCGGGCAACCTCACTATCACTACATCCTATCGGCGGAGTAGCGTCGCGTATCGCATATTTCTATATCAGACGTTAGGGCGAAGCACGCCTTAGAGCCTATCCGACAAGTCCAGCAAAGGCGGCTCCCGTGCCGTCGAATTGCCCTCCGAGCCAGCCTCCAGCTTGGAGAGAGGCTCCGGACCCGCGGCCGGGCTTCGTCGTGAGTGGCTCGACTGAGCATTCGGCCTGAGGCTCGGCCCGAAGGCTCGCCGAAGTCTCAGCCGAACGGCGTGGGAGCCCAGCCAGCTATTTTTCGGATAGATACTTAGTTGGGGGATGAAATGGGAAGAGCGAAGGTTGTGACGGACAGTACTGCACACCTGGAAGCAGGCGTGGCCAAGAGGCTGGGGATCACCGTCGTCCCCCTCACGGTTCGCCTCGAGGAAGAAACCTTTCGTGAGGGCGTAGACATCACGGCTGAGGAATTCTTCCAGAAGCTGGACCGCAGCTCCGCCATGCCTGTGGCCCTTCCTCCGTCAGTGGAGGATTTCCAGGCTGTCTACACCAAACTAAGTAAAACCACGGACCAGATCATATCCATTCACATCTCCAGTAAGCTGAGCCAGACTTGCAACAGAGCTAATGTGGCCTCTCAGGCCCTCCTGGGGCGCTGCGAGATCACTGTCATTGACTCCCTCACCACCTCATTAGGTTTAGGCATACTGGCTACTGCCGCCGCCCAGGCTGCAGCCAAGGGCCAGCCTCTGGATGAGATCGAGCTTCTGATACGCGGCATGATTCCGCACATCTACATCGTCTTCCTGGCAGAGACCCTTGAGTATCTCGAAAGAGGAGGGCGCATTGGCCAAGCCCAAGCCCTGCTGGGCACCATGCTGAATATCAAGCCCTTCCTAGCTATTGAAGACGGCGAAATAATCCCCCTGGAGAAGGTGCGCACCCGCGAGAAGGCTGTGGACAAGCTTTTCGAGTTCGTGGCCGAATTCTCCCAAATCGAACAGATTGCTATTATGCAGAGCACCCCTGAGCCTATCGAGGAGACCAAGCTTTTGATCGAGCGCCTGGAGATAGCCTTCCCCAAGATAGAACACCCTATCCTGGTCTACGAGCCCGTACTAGCCTGCCACATCGGGCCCAATGGCTTAGGGGTGATCGTTTATGAGGGGTTGAACGAGGAAGGACTTGGTGAGCAGATTGGCATCTGAGGTCAAGGTCGTCACCGATAGCGCATCAGACATCCCGGTGACGATAGCGAGGGACTTGGGGATCACTGTCGTGCCCGACAACGTTCACTTTGGCCAGAGGACCTACCGGGATGGGGTCGATCTCACCAGGGAGGAGTTTTTCATCGAACTAGCCAAGAGCCCCGTCCTGCCGACCACCTCGCAGCCCGCGGTGGGCGTCTTCGAGGAGGTCTACCGGCAGCTAGGACGAGAGGCCCGCCAGATCGTCTCTATCCACCTCCCGGCCAAGCTGAGCGCCGTTCTTAACTCGGCCCATCTGGCCGCCCAGTCACTGCCCGACCTGGAGATCGTCCTCATCGACTCCACTCAGGTCTCCATGGGCATGGGCTGGCTGGTCATCATCGCTGCCCGGGCGGCGCGCCAGGGGAAGAATCTAGCTGAGATCCTCGCTCTGGTGAAGGACACAATCCCTCGCCTGCGCCTCATCGCCATGCTGGACACCCTGGAGTACGTGCAGAAGGGGGGGCGTATCGGCAAGGGGGCCGCGCTTGTGGGCACGCTGCTCAGCATGAAGCCTATCGTCCAACTTCTAGACAGCGAGCTTCTGCCTGTAGAGAACGTGAGGACTCGGCGGAGGGCCCTCCAGCGACTGGCGGAGATCGTCACTGAGATGGCTCCCCTGGAGGAAGCGGCCGTCGTGCACGCTAACGCCCCTGCCCTCGCCCACGAGCTGGCCGAGATGCTGGCGCCTGTTCATCCCTTTGATCGCATCCTCATCGGCCAGGTCGGGGCAATCCTGGGGACCCACACCGGCCCGGGGGCCGTCGGCGTGGCTTGTGTAATGAGGGGATGAGTTAATGACGGATGGGGTGACGAAGGAAAGCAATAGAGAGAACTCCTCATGTGAGCGTTCAAGAGGAGGGTCGGCAAAGCTCCCCGAGAGCTCTGGCGGTCTTGGTTTGAGCAAGGAGTTGTCCGAGAAACTCCAAAACCCCTGGTTGATACGCCACTGAAGCTCTCGGGGAGGTAGGCGCTGAACGCTTACCCCCTCATCACTCGTTGACTCGTTACCAATTTTTTAGCGGAGGTTACGTGGTATCGGCCTTTGAGAAACTAACAAAGATATTGGCGTTGGAAAAGGAACAGGGTTATCGCCGCAAGGCGGTCATTGGCGGGTTGGAAAGGTTCGCCTCCTTCTGGCGCGAGGAGGCTCGCCAGGAGGCCGAGGACTTGGAGAGCGCTCGCTTAGTAGAAGAGATCGTCGCCCTGCTCCGGAATTACCCAGCTTTGGGGGATCGCGGGGCCCGGGAGAGGATTGTAGAGGAGATATTAAGCAAGCTGAGTCAGAAGCCGAGGAGGGTGAAAGAAGAGCCACCTGAAAAAGAAGAGGTGGTCGAACCGAAAGAGGAACGCCTCCCCAAACGCCTGGGCCTGGACTCACCTGTCATTGCCCTCCTGGGCATCGGCCCGAGCCACGCCAAGCGGTTTAAGCGGCTGGGAGTGGAGACCATCCGCGATCTTTTGTACCTTTTCCCCCGCCGCTACAACGACTTCAGTTCCCTGAAGACCATCAACCAATTGGAGTACAACGAAGAGGTGACCATCATCGGGACTGTCTGGGACACTAATGTCCGCGAGACACGCAAGGGAGGGGTCATCGTCACCAGCATCATCTCCGATGGCACGGGCACCATTCAAGCCACCTGGTTCAATCAGCCTTACTTGGCCAAGCACTTACCCGCTGGCCGTCAGATCGTTCTCAGCGGCAAAATTGACGAATACTTGGGCCGCCTCGTCTTTCAATCGCCGGAATGGGAGCCCTTGGAGAAAGAGTTGATCCATACTGCCCGGCTCGTGCCCGCGTACCCCCTTACCAAAGGGCTGAGCGCTCGCTGGCTGCGCCGCCTGATGAAAAAGACCGTGGATTATTGGTCCAAGCGCCTGCCTGACCATTTACCTGCTAGATTGCGCCAGAGAGCCAACCTCCTGGACTTGGAGACGGCTATCGGTCAAATCCACTTCCCTGAGGACCAAGCGAGCCTCGAGCGAGCCCGGTGCCGCCTCAGCTTCGACGAGTTCTTCCTGATCCAGTTGGGGGTGCAGCGCCAACGACATCTCTGGCGATCTAAGCCAGGCAGGGCACTGACCATAGACGAAGAGTTGCTTAGATCCTTCCTTCTATCATTGCCTTTCACCCTGACCGGTGCTCAACAGCGCGCGCTAAAAGAGATCGTCAACGATCTGCGTCAGCCCCAGCCCATGAGCCGCCTCCTCCAGGGCGATGTTGGCTCAGGCAAGACGGTGGTAGCTGCAGCAGCAATCCTCTTGACCGTGGCCAACGGCTGCCAAGCCGTAATAATGGCCCCGACTGAAATCTTGGCTGAACAGCACTATGAGACCATCACGGAGCTGTTGGCGAATTTCGAATCACAAATCTCAAATCTCAAATCACAAATCACAGTTCGACTCCTCATCGGCAGCCTGACGCCGCTGGAGAAAGAGCAGATCCATCAGCAGGCCGGTGCTGGAGATGCTGACATCATTATCGGCACCCATGCCCTGATCCAGAAGGGGGTGAAGTTTAAGGACCTGGGCTTGGCCGTCATAGATGAGCAGCATCGCTTCGGGGTGGCCCAGCGGGCCGCTCTGCGCCAGAAAGGGACCACGGAGACCGGCCCCTTCTCCGGCCCTGTGTGTCCTCACGTCCTGGTCATGAGTGCGACACCGATCCCTCGCACTCTGGCCCTGACCGTCTATGGAGACTTGGACATCTCGGTTATTGACGAGCTGCCCCCCGGTCGGCGGGAGATAAAGACCCGTTGGCTCCTGCCGCGAGAGCGGGAGCGGGCCTATAGTTTCCTGCGCAGTCAGATCGAGCAAGGTCACCAGGCCTTTATCATCTGCCCTCTGGTGGAGGAATCGGAGAAGATCGACGCCAAGGCCGCTGTGGAGGAATATGGACGGCTGCAGAAAGTGATCTTCCCTGATTTGAAGCTGGGCCTTCTCCACGGTCGCATGAAGGGCGAGGAGAAAGAGGCAGTCATGGGGGCCTTCAAACGCGGCGAGTTCGACATCCTGGTTTCCACCTCGGTGGTAGAACTAGGTATAGATGTACCAAATGCCACGGTCATACTGGTGGAAGGGGGCAACCGTTTCGGCCTGGCCCAGTTGCACCAGTTCCGTGGCCGGGTAGGTCGGAGCGAGTACCAATCCTACTGCCTGCTTCTCTCCGAATCCTCAACCCTAGAAGCCCAGGAACGACTGCGAGCCATCGAGACCACCCAGGATGGCTTTGCCCTGGCCGAGAAGGACCTAGAGTTGAGAGGCCCCGGCGAGTTCTTCGGGACCCGCCAGAGCGGCCTGCCCGACCTCAAGCTGGCAAGGCTTAGCGATGTGAGGATTTTGGAGCAAGCCCGAACAGAGGCCCAAGTCCTCTTCACGGAGGACCCGGACCTGACGAAGCCTGAGCACCGGCTTCTGGCCCGCAAGTTGGCGGAGTTTTGGAGAGGAGAGGGCGACCTTAGTT
>JAUWYT010000164.1 GCA_030615705.1 Chloroflexota bacterium | reverse complement strand
CTGCTGTTCACCGACCTGGGCGACCGTTACCTGGTGGAGGCTATCACCGAGCGAGGGGAGGCGCTGGTGGCCGACAGCCCCCACTTCCGTGAGGAGACCACGGCGGACGTGAACCTGAAAGCGGAGATCGCCGCCCGTGCCGAGCAGGCGGTTTCGGGGCCGAGTGTGGAGGGGGTCAAAGAGCAGTTGGATGGGATGTACGACGACCCCTTCTGGGACGAGCTGCACGAGAAGTGCCTGGGGTGCGCGGTGTGTACCTATCTGTGTCCCACCTGCCACTGCTTCGACATCGTGGACGAGGCGGTGAACGCTCAGGGGCGGCGGGTGCGCAACTGGGATTCCTGCCAGTTCCCCCTGTTCACCCTCCACGCCTCAGGCCACAACCCCCGGCCCTCCGGCAAGGAGCGGATGCGGCAGCGGATGATGCACAAGTTCAGGTACTTCGTCGAGAACTTCGGGGAGGTGGCCTGTGTGGGCTGCGGCCGCTGTGTGCGCGAGTGCCCGGTGAATATGGACCTTCGGGAAGTGCTCAACGCCATCCGATTGCGGAATAAGTAATTGCAGGACGCGGAATCAATCCGAAATGGAATACTCCGAAATCCGAATTCCGAAATCCGAAATCCGAAATCCATATCTGCCCTATCCGGTTGTCATCCGAAAGATCACTGACGAGAACGAGGCCCGAGACATCAAGACCTTCGAGCTCGTTTTCCGCGACGACGCGGACAGGGATAGCTTCACGTTTCGATGCGGCCAGTTTGCCGAGCTGTCGGTGCTGGGTGCCGGGGAGTGCCCCATTGGCATCGCCTCCTCGCCGATGGAGCAGAAGTATCTCCAATTCACCATCAAGCGGACGGGAGTAGTGACCAGCGCCCTGCACAACTGCGAGGAAGGGGCGACCATCGGGGTGAGGGGCCCTTACGGCAACGGCTTCCCGATGGACATGCTGGAGGGGAGCAACGTGGTCATCGTCGCCGGCGGATTCGCCTTCACCACCCTGCGCTCGTTGACCAACTATATCCTTCATCCTGACAATCGTGGTCGTTTTGGCGAGCTCACGGTTATCTACGGCGCCCGCAGCCCAGGGGAGCTGATCTACAAATACGATCTCGAAGCCTGGGCTGGACGAGATGACCTCCAGTTGTACGTGACGGTGGACGCGGGGGACGAGGGCTGGACCGGCCTGGTCAGGTACGTGCCTACCATCCTCAAAGAGGCGGCCCCCAGTTCGGACAACGCCGTGGCTGCGGTCTGTGGCCCGCCGATCATGATCAAGTTCTCCATCCCCGTTCTCGACGAGCTGGGCTTCCCGCCAGGCCGGATCATCAACTCGTTGGAGATGCGCATGAAGTGCGGGATCGGAAAGTGCGGGCGCTGCAACATAGGCGACAAGTACGTGTGCAAGGATGGGCCGGTGTTCACCTTCGAGGAACTGCAGAACATGCCCGGGGAATACTAAACGATTGCGGATTGGCGATTGCGGATTGCGGAATAAAGAACCCGAAATGGAGGACCGATGGCGATAACGTATCGGGGCGAGTTGGCCCGCCAGGTTCAAGAGGCGTGCGGCGAGAATGTCTATCTGTGCTATCAGTGCAAGAAGTGCACGGCCGGTTGCCCGGTGGCCGAGCACTTTGACCTGACACCGCACCGCCTGCTGCGGGCCGTTCAGTTCGGCCAAAAGGAGACAGTCTTGCGCTCCAGGAGCATCTGGCTGTGCGCCGCCTGCGAGGCTTGCTCCACCCGCTGCCCGCAGGGGGTGGACCTGCCGCGCATCATGGATGCCCTGAAGATCATGGCCGCGCGCGAGGGTGTTGAGCCGGCCGTGCGGCCTGTGGCTGCCTTCTACGCCGCGGCCCTGCGGGGCATCAAGCTCTTCGGGCGCATGTACGAGGCGGGGCTGATGGGCGAGCTGTACCTGCGCCTGGCCCTGTCGGGCGACCTGGACCGCGAGCAGCTTTTCAGCAGGGACGTGCCGCTGGCCCTCAAGATGCTCAGGATGGGCAAGCTCAAACCCCTGCCGCCACTGAGCCGTCGCGCGAAACACAGGCCAAAGGCAACCCTGGTCCCCGGGCGCCAGACAGTGGCCTACTATCCAGGCTGCAGCCTGCACAGCACGGCTATCGAGTACGGCATGTCCACCAGGGCCATCGCCGACGAGATCGGCTTAGACCTGGTCGAACCCAACGGCTGGGTATGCTGTGGCACCACACCCACCCACTCCACCGATCACCTCCTGTCCACGATCATGCCCCTGAAGAGCCTGGCCCTTATCGAGCAAAGCGGCCAATCGTACGTGACCGTGCCCTGCCCCTCCTGCTTCATTCGGTTTCGCACCGCCATGCGCGACGTCGCCGCCGATCCTGAGCTGAGGGAGCAGGTGGTCGCCGCGACAAAGTACACTCCCTCGCCGGAGTTGACCGTGGATCACCTGCTGACCACCATCACCGAGCGGGTGGGGATCGAGAAGGTGGCCGCTGCCGTCACCCGGCCGCTGGAGGGGCTGAAGGTAGTGTGCTACTACGGATGCGTCATCACCCGCCCGCCGGAGCTCACCGGCGTGACGGATTACGAGTACCCGATGAGCATGGATCGTTTGGTGCAGGCCCTGGGGGCCGAGAGCCTGGACTGGTCGTACAAGACCGAGTGCTGCGGGGTGTCGCTGGCCTTCACCCAGTTGCCCATCGCCCTGGACATGAGTCACAAGATACTGGACAATGCCAAGGAAGTGGGAGCGCAGGCCATCGTGGTGGCCTGCCCGCTGTGCCACGCCAACCTGGACATGCGCCAAAGGCAGATCGGCGAGCAGTACGGCCAGGCCTACGACCTGCCCATCCTGTACTTCACCCAATTGATGGGATTGGCCTTCGGCCTGGAGCCGGCCGCCCTCGGATTGCAGAAACACTCCGTCAGCGCCGAGCCCCTTCTGCAGGAGATTGAAGGTGCAACACACTTCGGCTGACTCTCAAAAAGTGCGTTGCACCTGGAGGACTGAGGACTAAGGATATGGAACCCGATGCCAGGCAGCCACACGTGCCTGCCCTGCCTGTAATCGAAGGAACGGTCAGCGAGCTTGATCCGCAATTCAAGGATGAGGTCGCCGCACATCTCGGCGGGCTGGACCTCGCCTACTGCTTCCAGTGCGGCGTGTGTTCCGGCTCCTGCCCGACCGTGGCCTGGATGGAGTACGGCCCCCGGCGGATCATGCATATGGTTCGCCTGGGCATGGCCGACAAGGTGCTGCGCAGCCACGACATCTGGTTCTGCGTGTCGTGCTACTCCTGCACCGCGCGCTGCCCGCAGGGCATCGAGATCGCCGACGTGATGGCCTCTCTGCGCAGCCTGGCCATCGCGAAGGGGCTGGCCAAGGACAGGGAAGCCACCTTCAGCCGGGTCTTCGTGGAGGTTCTGGAGCGATACGGGCGCATGTACGAGCCGGAGCTGCTGCTACGCTACTACGCGGCCGAAGCTGGCCTGGCTGGCCTCCTCAGACAGGCCGGGCTGGGGCTGACGATGCTCAGGAAGGGTAAGATCGCCCTGCGGCCCGAACGCATTGAGAACACCGGTGAACTGGGGGAGATCTCCGTCCGGATCAGCGAAGGGTCTCGTCCTGAGCCCTTCGACTACGCTCAGGACAGGCCTGTCGAAGGGGAGGAACGTTGAAGTACGCCTACTATCCGGGTTGCAGCCTGCACGCCAGCGCCAGGGAGTACGACATCTCCTGGCGGGCCCTCTGCGAGCGACTGGGCATCGAGCTGGTCGAGATGGAGGACTGGAGCTGCTGCGGAACGGTCCACGCCACCAGTGTTGATCGCCTGCTGGCCCTGGCCCTGGCGGCGCGAAACCTGAGCATCGCCGAGGCGATGGGCCTGGAGATGGCCGCTCCATGTAGCGGCTGCTACAAGAACCTGAGGACCGCCGACGAAGCGCTCAAGGGGGACGCCGGGCTGAGGGCGAAGGTCAACGCCAGCCTGCCTCGCCCGTTCGAGGGGAACACCGTGGTCAGGCATCCCCTGTACATCATCCTGGAGGACATCGGCCTGGACACCCTGGCGGACGTCCCCAGGCCGCTCCACGGGCTCAGGGTGGCCCCTTATTACGGCTGCGTGCTCACCCGCCCCGCTGCTCTTCATCCGGTTGACGACCCGGAGGATCCCCAGGGCCTGGATCGTTTGCTGCAAACGCTGGGTGCTGAAGTCGTCCCCTATCCGGCCAAGACCAAGTGTTGCGGTGGGGCGGTGCTGGTGTCCCACACGGATGTGGTCCTTGACCTGACGGGCAGGCTGCTCAAGCAGGCCAAGGAGGCCGGGGCGCAGTGCCTGGCGGTGGCCTGTCCCATGTGCCAGATGGCCCTCGATGCCTATCAGTCCCAGATTGAGCGGCGACTGGGGGAGCGGTTGGATCTGCCGGTACTGTACTTCACCCAGTTGATGGGCCTGGCTCTAGGGATTGACGAGGGGCAGTTAGGGCTGGGTCGGCTGATCGTCTCCCCGGCCAAGGTGCTGGCGCGGGTTTGAGGGCCAAAGATAGAGGCCAGGTTTCTGGCAGAAACCTGGCCTCTTTGCTCAACTGACGATAGACAGGCCCACGCCGGTGCCCACTGGGCAGACGGCCTTATATCCGCGTCCACTTTCATCAGCTCGCAGACACTCTGCAACACGTCGGCACCCCCATGCCCTCCTCGCAAGTCCCCACGCGCTGCGCCGGTCAAGCGCCGGCATCCTGCTGAAGATGGGGGCCTACGGCTTCGTTCGCTTCTGCCTCCCGCTCTTTCCCCACCGACTCGTGCGGCATCTGCATCATGTCGCCCGACCAACCATCCTACTGCCCCACCCTGGAGTGCGGGATGCATCCCAACATCGAGATCTTGTCCTACGCCGAGGTCGAATCCCTGGAGGGAGAGGCGGGCGATTTCAGGGCGCTTGTCAAGCATCGGCCGCGCTACGTTGACATCATCGGG
>JAUWYT010000130.1 GCA_030615705.1 Chloroflexota bacterium | reverse complement strand
CCTTATACAACACCCAATAGCGCTTCCCCGGCCCGCGATGGAAATATATCTCAAACACCGGCCCCGTGTCCGTCTTCACTCGGTGGTAGTCGCGATGCCTTCGCCGCCACCAGGCCCGCTTGAAATCCAGCCGCCGGTATTGCCTCTCTATCTTCACAATCTGGTACTCCCGGCCATGCCAGACAAAAGACGTAGGCGGCCCTGGTTTCTGGGCAAAGCGTACCTCAATCTCCTCGTCAATGAAACGAGACCTCTCTCCCATCGCACACCTATCGGCAAAGAGGCAGCGACCGTCGCCGTCGTTCCTCAAAACAATGCCGCCTGCCCGGGCCTTTCCTCGTAGGGCACGCCCAGGTGCTGGTAGGCCCGGCGGGTGGCCACTCGACCGCGGGGGGTGCGGTCCAAAAAGCCCAACTGCAGTAGATACGGCTCGACGACGTCCATGATGGTGTCGGACTCCTCCGAGAGGGCGGCGGCAATGGTCTCCAGACCCACGGGGCCGCCCTCGAATTTCTCGATGATGGTCGCGAGCACCCTGCGGTCTATGTCATCCAAGCCCAGCTCGTCTACCTCCAGCATGGCCAGGGCCTTCTCAGCCACAGCCTCTGTGATGCGCCCCTCGGCTCGCACCTGGGCATAGTCGCGCACCCGCTTTAGCAGCCGATTGGCCACGCGAGGCGTACCCCTGGCGCGGCGGGCGATCTCCCTCACCCCGCCCTCGTCTATCCCCACCCCCAGGATCCTTGCCGAACGACGCACGATGGCTTCCATGGCCGGCTGATCGTAGAAGTCCACCCGGTACACTACGCCGAAGCGCGCTCTGAGGGGCGAGGTCATAAGGGCGAGCCTGGTGGTGGCCCCGATGATGGTGAAATGAAGCAGCTTAAGACGCAGGCTGCGGGCGCTGGGCCCCTTGCCGATGATAATGTCGAGAGCGAAATCCTCCATGACCGGATAGAGCGTCTCTTCGATAGCCCGGCCCAGGCGATGCACCTCGTCAATGAAGAGCACATCGCCCTTCCGCAAGTTGGTGAGGATGGCCGCCAGGTCCCCAGCGCGCTCAATGGCTGGCCCGGCGGTAACCTTGATGTTGACGTTCATCCCGGTGGCTACGCAATGCGCCAGCGTCGTTTTACCCAGCCCAGGGGGCCCATAGAGGAGGACATGGTCCAGGGCCTCGCCCCGCTCCTTGGCCGCCTCAATGACAATCTTGAGGTTTTCCTTGATCCTGTCCTGGCCGATGAAATCGGCCAGTCGCCTGGGGCGTAAGGACGTGTCCAAAGCAAGCTCTTCCTCTCTCAACTTTGGCGAAATCATGCGCTCTTCAGTCATAGCTTCCTCACTCAGGAATGGAACTCGTCTCGACACAAGCGATTATACCAGAAAGGGCAGAAAAAGGGAAGCCCCAGCGCGGAAAACTCAATGACCCTGGACGAAGCCTGCACTCCTTGTACCTGTGAAACTTTCCCCTTTGACAAAGGTGCCCATTTCTGATAGAATAGGGCTGGCAATTAGCTGGATGCTAATTGCCTATTGCTGAAACAAGGAGGTTAGCATGGGTAAACTTACCGAGATTCGCTGGCATGGCCGTGCCGGGCAGGGCGTGGTCACCGCCGGCGAGCTACTGGCTGAGGCGGCGATGTGGGAGGGTAAGTATTTCCAGTCCTTCCCCGACTACGGCCCGGAGCGCATGGGAGCGCCCATCAAGTCCTACACCCGCATCAGCGATGGGCCCATCGAGGTCCACCACCAGATCCTGAACCCCGACGTGATTATCGTGGTCAACCCCAACCTCATAGGAGCGGTGAACCTTACCGAAGGGCTCAAAGAGGACGGCACTGCGATCGTCAACACCCCGGATTCCCCGGCGGAGGTCCGCAAGAAACTGGGGCTGAAGGGCGGCAAGGTGGCCACACTCGATGCCACAGGCATCGCCATGGACACCCTGAGGCGAGACATACCCAGCACCCTCATGCTGGGCGCCGTGGCCAAGGTCACCGGGCTGGTGTCGTTGGACAGCGTCGTCCACTGCGCCAAAGAGCGATTAGGAACCAAGCTGCGTGCAGAGGTGGTGGACGCCAACGTGGTCGCTGTCAAGCGGGCGTATGAGGAAGTAGTAGCAGAGGGGTAGAAATGTACCAAATTTCAGGAGGAATAAAATGGCAGTTAATTTAGAAGCCGGTTGGAGGGAAGCCTCCATTGCCGGGACGATCTTCGAGGCGGGAAACTCGATCGAGTACATCACGGGCACTTGGCGTACGTTGCGTCCCG
The DNA here is from genome assembly GCA_030615705.1 of Chloroflexota bacterium. Classification (GTDB taxonomy): domain Bacteria; phylum Chloroflexota; class Anaerolineae; order VGOG01; family VGOG01; genus JAUWYT01. The sequence continues at coordinate 3,384 of JAUWYT010000130.1, read as the reverse complement.
TGTACGACGCCGAGGCGTGCACCCACTGCATGATCTGCTGGGTTTACTGTCCTGACTCGATCGTTCTTGTCGAAAACAGCAAAGTGATCGGATTCGACTATGATCACTGCAAGGGCTGCGGCATCTGCGCCGTTGAGTGCCCAGTCAAAGTGAAGGCACATGCCTACACCGGACAGCCCGGCAAGGTCATCCAAATGGTCGAAGAAACAAGCTTTGAGTAATCAGTAAATGAGTAACGAGTAAATATGTGGCAGACAGACTCGTTACTCTCACAGGAGGAACGAAATGCCAAAATCAAAGATCAGGGCTCTGGACGGAGCCCACGCGGTAGCCGAGGCCATGCGCCAGATAAATCCGGACGTGGTGGCTGCCTACCCCATCACCCCGCAGACGGCCATCGTGCAGACCTTCTCCAACTTCGTGGCCGACGGGCTGGTGGATACTGAGTTTGTGGCCGTGGAGAGCGAGCACGCGGCCATGAGCACCTGCATCGGCGCCTCGGCCGCCGGCGGGAGGGTGATGACCGCCACCGCATCGGCGGGGCTGGCCCTCATGTGGGAGGTGGTGTACGTCGCCGCCTCGCTACATCTGCCCATCGTCATGCCCGTGGTCAACCGGGCCCTCTCGGCCCCCCTCAACATCCACTGCGACCACTCCGACTCCATGGGGACCCGCGACGCGGGCTGGATACAGCTCTACTCCGAGAACCCCCAGGAAGCCTACGACAACGTCATCCAGGCGGTGCGCATCGCCGAGCGCCTCTTGCTGCCAGTGATGGTCATGCAGGACGGCTTCATCACCGGCCACGGCGTGGAGCGGGTAGACGTGCTCGACGACGGGACGGTCAAGGGATTCATAGGCGAGTACAAGCCTGAACACTCCCTGCTCGACGTGGACAACCCCGCCACCTACGGCACCTGGGACATGTACGACTTCTACTTCGAGCACAAGCGCCAGCAGACGGATGCCCTCTCCAAGGCGCTGCCCGCCATCGTGGAGGTGGGCGAGGAATACGGCGAGTTGACAGGGCGAAAATACGGCATCTTCGAGGCCTACGGGATGGACGACGCTGAGATGGCAATCGTCGTCCTCTCCTCCAGCGCGGGCACGGCCAGGATGGTGGTGCGAGGGCTGCGCGAGAAGGGGGTCAAGATCGGCCTTTTCAAGCCTAGAGTCTTCCGCCCCTTCCCCGCCAAGGAGTTCGCCGAGGCCCTCGCCGACGTGAAAGCGGTGGGGGTGCTGGACCGCTCCATCGTCTTCGGAGCGATGGACGGCCTTGGCCCTGGCCCACTTTACCTGGAGCTCTGCGCCGCTCTCTTCGCCGCGGGGAATACCACGACGAGGGTGGCGGACTACGTCTTCGGCCTGGGCGGCCGCGACATTATCCCCGCCTACGTCGAGCAAGTGGCCCAAGACCTGGCCGAGATTGCCGAGACGGGCGAAGTGAAGACCCCAGTCAGTTATCTTGGACTGAGAGAATAAAGGAGTGACGAAATGGCCATAAAGTTGAAAGAGATAGCGAACAAGGAAGAACGGCTCGTAGCCGGACACCGTTTCTGCGCTGGCTGTGCCGAGCCGATCTTGACACGACAGATCCTCAATGCCATAGACGACCCAGTGGTGCTATCCTGTGCCACAAGTTGCATGGAGATCGCCACCTCGATCTACCCCTACTCTTCTTGGCGGGTGCCCTGGATCCACAGCGCTTTTGAGAACGCCTCCTCCACCATCGCTGGAGCCGAGGCGATGTATCGCTCCCTGGTTCGTCAGGGCAAGATCGAGGACAGAGGTCTCAAGTTTATCGCCTTCGGCGGCGACGGGGCCACCTACGATATCGGCCTGCAGTGGATCTCAGGCTGCTTCGAGCGAGGCCACAAGATGATGTACGTCTGTTTCGACAACGAGGCCTACATGAACACCGGTATCCAGCGCTCCAGCGCCACCCCGCTTGGCGCTCACACCACCACCTCTCCGGCAGGCACGGTCATCCCCGGCAAGCAACAATGGCGAAAGCCCCTCACCGAGATATTCGCCGCCCACCACATTCCTTACGTGGCCCAGGCATCGCCCAGCCGCTGGCGCGACCTGATGAATAAAGCACAGAAGGGCGTCGCCGCCGATGGACCGGCTTTTCTCAATGTAATCGCCCCCTGCCCTCGCGGCTGGCGGCATGAGCCCGAAGAGGCCATCGAGCTCGCCAAGCTGGCTGTAGAGACCTGTTACTGGCCCCTCTACGAAGTGGAGAACGGCCAGTGGAAGCTGAATTTCAAGCCGCGAGAGAAGAAGCCCATCATCGTTTGGCTCGAGCGCCAGGGACGCTTCCGCCACCTCTTCCAGCCGCAGTTCCGGCACGTCATTGACGAGATACAGGCCAAGGTGGACGAGGAATGGGAGAGACTTCTCGAACGCTGTGGTGAGGCGTAACAGGGGGATAAGGTAACGAGTCAAACTCGTAAATTCGTAGACTCGTAGGTTCGTAAATTGGTCCACGAGTCTACGAACTTACGAATGTACGAATCTACCAATCTACCGATGTACCAATTAAGAGAATCCAATGGCTAACGTTTTCCAATCCAACCACCCTTTGGTCCAGCACAAGCTGGCCCTCCTGCGGGATGTGAATACTGAGCCCAAAAGGTTTCGGGAGTTGGTCAGGGAGGTAACCTGGTTGCTGCTTTACGAAGCAACCGAGGATTTGACTCCAGTGGAACGCCCCGTTACCTCGCCTATGGGCAGCACGATGGGTAGAGTCCTGGTCGAGGAAATTGCCTTCGCTCCCATCCTGCGAGCTGGCCTGACGATGGTGGGGCCAGCCCTGGAAATGATCCCCATGGCTCACGTCTGGCACATCGGCCTCTATCGAGAGGAAGAGACCCTGCGGCCCATCGAATACTACACCAATGTGCCCAAGAAGGCGACGGCCGAAGTAGCCTTCATCCTCGACCCCATGCTGGCCACTGGCGGATCGGCGGTAGCAGCAGTGGACATCCTCAAGAGAAGTGGGGTTCGAAACATCAAGTTCGTGGGCCTCATCGCTGCTCCTGTGGGGATCGAGCGCCTTTCCATCGCCCATCCCGATGTTCCCATCCACATCGCCGCCGTTGACGAGGGCCTAAACGAAATAGGCTACATTGTGCCCGGCCTGGGCGATGCAGGCGACAGGCTGTTTGGGACGTAGTTCAGATAGTGTCATTGCGAGGAACGCAGTAACGAAGCAATCTCCACCATTGATAGCAATTGGAGGTAGGGGATTGCTTCGCGGAGTTTACCCTGAGGTATCGAAGGGCTCGCAATGACACGGATAACACTGAGAAATGCCTTTTCTTCTGGTCTTTGTGGCGGCTTTCGCGCTGGCGCTCACGCTGACGCCCCTGGCGCGGCTGC
>JAUWYT010000117.1 GCA_030615705.1 Chloroflexota bacterium | reverse complement strand
CAACCGTTGCACAGTTCTTCGTCAATGCGGACGATTTGACGACTCTTGGTTTGATGTTCTAACATGTTCTCCGTCTTTCCACTGATGACGATTTGGCTTTATTCGCCAGCCATCATGGCTGCCAAATCTTCTTCGACTGTAGTGATGGGCTTGATGTCCAATTTCTCGACCAGGACCTTCAAGACATTGGGCGAGATAAAGGCCGGCAGCGTTGGTCCCAGGCGAATCTTTTTCACGCCCAGGGAAATCAAGGCCAGCAGCACGATCACCGCTTTTTGCTCGTACCAGGCGATGTCATACGAGATAGGGAGATCATTGATGTCGCTGAGGCCAAACACCTCGGCCAGTTTCTGGGCGATTACGACCAGCGAGTAGGAGTCGTTGCATTGCCCGGCGTCCAGAATACGCGGGATGCCGTTGATGTCGCCCAGATCCAGCTTGTTGTAGCGATACTTGGCGCAGCCGGCCGTCAGGATGACCGTGTCGCGGGGCAGGCTCTCGGCCATCTCGGTGTAGTACTGCCGTGTTTTGTGCCGGCCATCGCAGCCGGCCATCACCACAAAGCGCTTGATCGCACCGCCCTTGACCGCTTCCACGACCCTGTCGGCCACACCAAGCACGGCAGCGTGGGCAAAGCCAGCAGGAATGGTGCCCCGCTCCAGTTCCTGCGGGCTGCCCGATTCCAACGCTTTGGCGATCACGAGGCCAAAGTCCTTCTGCCCGCCATTCTGGCGATCGGGGATGTGCGGAACGCCTGGCCAGCCGACCAAACCGGTGGTAAGTATCCTGTCACGGTAGCTCTCTTTGGGCTTGACGATACAGTTGGTCGTCAACAAGATCGCGCCGCCAAACTTCTCAAATTCTTTCTGCTGATGCCACCAGGAACCGCCATAGTTGCCCACTAAGTGACGGTACTTTTTGAAAGCAGGGTAGGCGTTGGCGGGCAACATTTCGCCGTGGGTGTAGATGTTCACGCCGGCGCCCTCCGTTTGCTGCAACAACTCGTCCAGGTCTCTCAGGTCGTGCCCACTGATGAGAATGGCAGGGCCCTCTCTCACGCCGATGTTGACCTGGGTCGGTTCGGGATGGCCGTAGGTGGAAGTATTGGCCTGATCCAGCAAGGCCATCGCCTGGACGCCCATCTCACCGCACTTTAACACCATGCCCACCAGATCGTCTGCCGATGCATCCTCGTCCGTCGTGACGACCAAAGCCTTCTGCAAAAAGGCCAGCAGGTCATCATTATAGTGCTCCAAAATGTAGGCGTGATCCGTGTAGGCAGCAAGCCCCTTGAGACCATAAGTAAGCAGTTGCCGCAGGGAGCGAACGTCCTCGCCCAGGTTGGGCTCGGCCATGACACCAACGGTCGCGCCCTTCTGGACAAACTCGTCCATATCTACCTTTTCAGGAACCCAGGTCGCCACTTCCGGCAGGGGTCTTGAAAATGCCCGACCGTGTGCCTGCTGGTACGCTTCCAGGAACCGAACCTTGAGGCGGTCACGCAGCTCCAGGGCTTTTTCCACCAGCGGGACGAACCGCTCCGGATCAAAGTTCACGTTCGTGATGGTGGAGAACAGCGATTGGGCCACGAACAGGTCCGCCTCCGGATCGGAGGCACTCAACTCTCTGGCCTTGACGCCGTAGAAAGAAATGCCTTTTAACAACCAGATCAGCAGGTCTTGCAGATTTGCCACGTCGTCTGTCTTGCCACAGACGCCGCGCACCGTACATCCTTGATTCTTTGCGGTTTCCTGGCATTGAAAACAGAACATACTCATTTTTTTCCTCCTGTTGTTCTATTGTTTGCTTATCAGAGTTTACGCAGCCTAGCCTCCAAATTCGTCTGGATTGTGGCCTGGTCGTCCACGGTCAGTCCAATGCCTTCAGGAACTCCAGCAGGTCATTGAGGTCCTCCTCAGGTATCTGCCAACGGGGCATGGTGAGGTCCAAGGACTCCCCGGCCGGGTTCACGCCCTCGGTGATGGCCCGCTTGATGGTCTCATCGGTGCAGGGAGGATGGGCCTCTCCTGCCTCGTGTTCCTCTTCGATCAGGTGGTGGTAGCGGATATCGGGCGGCGTCTCGGTACCCATCATCACTGGGGCACCACCCTGGCCGTCGGGGCCGTGACAACTGGCGCAGCCGCCGCCGTGCATCGAGAGCCACGGGGGGCCGCTGCTAAAGGAGATCCGCTGCCCTCTGTCGTTCACGCCGGTGAAGTAGATGGTCTCCCCATTGCTGGCATACCCTTGGAGCGACCCTGGGGCTACTGTGACCGTGCGGGCGGAGCGGTTCCACAAAAAGAGCAACCCACCTGCCAGGACAACCAGGATAATGCCCACCAGCACCGCCGCAGCGATAACCAAAACCCAAACTGATCTCTTGTTCATTGTCCTACTCCTCTCGCAGCGGAGCGCCACAATACGGGCAGTTCTGCCAGTCGTGCTCGGTCGGCCGGCCGCAGCCTGGGCAAGTTTCAGCCGGAGCCGGTGGTGTAGCCGCCCCGCTCATGCTGCGCACCACCCAGATACCGCCCGCGATCAGCAGCCCCAATAGGCCGATGGGGCCCAGCAGGGCCAACAGGGTGAAGATCAGGCCAAAGAAGCTGCCCAGCAGCCCCCCACCGCCGAAACGCCCTGTCCCCCCACACCAAGGGCACCAGCCGCCCATCATGCCGCCGCCGCGCCCCATCATCCCCCAGCCACCGAAGAACATGGGCAAGAGGCTGACACCTACGAGCAAGACGATCAGCGCTATCAAGCCAAAAGCCAACACCTGTGTCCAATTGATTCTCATCACTCACCTCTCAAGGTCTCGACGACGCGGCGCAGCTTGGCGTTGACCGTCGTTGCCACTTCCTCCAACGCTGGGCTCTCCGCAATGCTCATAGCTGCCAGAGGATCGATAGCCGAGACCACCGCCCCCCATCCTCTTCGTAGACGATGACTTTGCAAGGCAGCAACAGTCCAATCTCTAACTCCGTCCAGAGCGCCCTGTGGGCCAGCGGGGGATTGCAGGCCCCCAGGATGACGTACTTACGGAAGTCGGCGTTCAGCTTCTGCTTGAGAGTCGCTTTGATGTCAATCTCTGTCAGGATGCCAAAACCCTCCGCCTGCAACGCCGCCTTCGTCCTTTCTACGGCTTCCTCGTACGGCAGTTCCAATCGAGTAGTCAGGCCGTACTCTTTGTGGCTCATAAGAACACCCCCCTCCCCACTTCCCTTCTTTCGGTTTCCGACCCAGCAACTCCTCGATACGAGCCCGGTTGGAGGCAAAACCCAATAGCACCCCCTTGCCGATGACGATGGTCGGTGTGAGGAAACGGCCGATGGTCTCGGTCAATTCCTTCTCGTGCTAGTCGCTGCTTGTCACATCCCGCTCGTCGTATTCGATGTCCTGTTGAGCGAAGAACCTCTTCGCGGCGTGACAGTCTGCTCAAGTAGGCTGGGTGTAGATGACGACTTTCGTCGCCTGACGACCAAACAGTCCGTGGAGCATAATCCTTCCCTTGTCAGTTTCCTAACAGCCGCTCTAGCTTGGGATGGTCGAAGCCGACCACGAGCTCACCGTCAATCGCCGTCACCGGCGTGGTGAACACGCCCAACTGCTCCAGTTCGGCCAGAGCCGACTCGTCTCCGGCCACGTTGCGCTCGGTGAACTCGATGCCTCGCCGTGAAAGAAACTCTTTCACCCGGCCGCAGAACAGTCAACCGCTTTGAGTGTAGACAATCACTTGTTGATCCATCTACGTACCTCACTCGGGATGGCCCAGCAACTCGTAGCCGGCTGCCTTCCAGGCGTTCATCCCGCCCTGCACGTCTATCACGTTCGTGTACCCCATCTCGACCAATGTCTTGCTGGCGGCAGCACTCATAGGCCCGCTGCGGCAGTAGAGAACAATCTTGGCATCCTTGTCCTGAGGAAGCTGGTCAGTATACTTTTCGATTTCGTTATAAGGGATGTGCATGTCAGTACCGGGGATCTCTCCTTGGTAGGGGATGTGCACATTGATGAGGATGAAGTCCTTGTTCTCTAGCATGGTGTTCAGCTCTTCTACAGTGATCAACGTCGGATTGGACCCTGCCGATCCTTCGGGCACGGCTGTCGCGGGCCCGCACCCGGCGATGACCAGTAGAGCGAGAAACAGCAGGGCGAAATATACCTTCTTCTTTAGAAGCTCCTTAGCTATCACATCAACCTCGTTTTCCAGTCCTCGGGTAGAGTCGGCTCAGCTCAAGTGTTGTGACACTTCCTGAGAGAGCTCTGTACTTCTGGCGGTGCGCTGTGCAAGCCAAATGGCGATACCGATGATCAGATAGTAGGCCGCGTAGCTCATCGTCTCCAGCAACGACGGGTTGCCATTGTAACCGAACAATGCCTTGAGAATACTGCCCATCGTCGAGTTCTCGTCCACAATGAAATTGATGTCCCACACGTGCTCAACGATCACCGGCAAGACACCGGCCTCCTGAAGTTCGTGCACGCCGTGAGCCATCAGTCCCGCCGCGAACAGAATCAGCAAGACGCTGGTCACGCGGAAGAAACTCCGCACGTCCAGGCGTACGCTGACCACGAACAGAAGCCAGCCCACGATCACTGCCGCGGCCAGCCCCAGCCCGCCGCCGATCAGGGTCTGCGCCGGCGTGGCGCTGAAGGCTGCTGCGGTAAGAAAGAGGGCCGTCTCGATCCCCTCGCGCACCACAGCCACAAACGCCAGGGCAAACAGCGCCCGACGATTGCCGCCTGTCACCGCCTGGCGTACATCCGCCTCCAGTTCAGTGCGGATGCTCCGCCCCTGGCGCTGCATCCAAAAGATCATCCAGGTGAGCACACCAGCGGCCAGGAGCATGGTGATTCCCTCGAAGAGTTGCTCACCGCGTCCCTCGAAACCGACACCCATGACTTGTAGGGCCACCCCCGCGACGATACTCACTATCACCGCCGAGACCACGCCCCACCACACGGCAGCCCGCTGCCGGTAGCCCATCTTCTTCAGATAGCTTAACACGATGCCTACGATCAGGGCCGCTTCCAGCCCCTCCCGGAAAGCAATCAACAGTGCTGCAATCATCATTCACACCTCTTTCTCATGAACCCTCACCATGTTTAATGCTGGACATAACCTGGCCGGATGTCCACCCGCCGCAGCAAGTTGGCATTGGTTACCACGGTTATCGAACTGGTGGCCATAGCGATCTCGGCCAGCACAGGGTGCATCATCCCCAGAATGGCCAGCGGGATCATGACCACGTTGTAGAAGAAGGCCCAGAAGAGGCCCTGTATCACTTTGTTGAAGGTGGCGCGGGAGAGCTTCACCGCGCTGACCACGCCAGAGAGCTCGCCGCGTACCAGGGTAACGTCGGCAGCTTCCATGGCGATGTCCGTGCCGGTGCCGATGGCGATGCCCACGTCGGCCTGGGTCAGGGCCGGGGCGTCGTTGATGCCGTCGCCGACCATAGCCACCAAGCCATCGGTTTTTGCCTGCAATCGCTTGACCTCGACCAGCTTATCTTCCGGCAGCACCTCGGCCAGCACGTGGTCTATCCCCACCTGACGGGCGATGGCCCGCGCGGTGCGCTGGTTGTCGCCGGTGATCATCACCGTGCGCAAGCCCAGTGCCTTCAGCTCGCGGACGGCGTCCACGGCGTCGTCTTTGAGGGTGTCGGCCACGGCCAGCAGCCCGAGCAACTCCCACTCACCCCGAACAAGTTCGGAACTCCACGCGACCAGCATGGCTGTCTTCCCCTCGTCCTCCAGGCGGCGCATCTCGTCTTCCATCGCCGCCACGGCCACGCCGTTTTCCTCCATCAAGGCACGAGTGCCTACCAACACGCTCTTTCCGTCCACCACGCCGCGCACGCCCTTGCCGCGCAGCGCCTCAAAGTCGGTCAGGTCTCCCAGCGCCAGG
>JAUWYT010000237.1 GCA_030615705.1 Chloroflexota bacterium | reverse complement strand
GTCGGATTTGAGGAGCACCAGGTCGTCCAGCCTGGCATTGTCCACGGTGATGTCGCCGTGCAACACGTCGTGTAAGGACGTCTGGCCCTCCAGGGGGACCTTGAGGCGCACCACCGGCACGATGCCCAAAGCCTCGTACTCAGCGCGCTGTTTGGCGGTCAGATAGCGGCAGTGGCGGTCGTAGCCAACATTCGGGTCGCCCCGACGCCGCTGTTCCTCGCGCATCAGGGCCAGACGCTCCGGGCTGCAGTAGCAGTAGTAGGCGTGGCCCGATTCGACGAGCTTGCGGGCGTACTCCTGGTAGATGTCCAGCCGCTGGGACTGAAAGTAGGGGGCATAGTCACCGCCCACCTCAGGCCCCTCGTCCCACCCCAGGCCCAGCCAGCGCAGGCCCTCCACGATGTCCTCCAGGGCCTCGGGCTGATAACGTGTGCGGTCCGTGTCCTCGATGCGCAGGATGAAGACGCCATCGTGGTGGCGGGCGAAGAGCCAGTTGAAGAGAGCTGTCCTGGCTCCCCCCACGTGGAGATAGCCCGTGGGGCTGGGGGCGAAGCGCACGCGCACAGGTTTATTCGACATAGCAGCTTATCCTTCGCTGAGTTTCCTGATCAATTCGCGATAGCAAACGTAATTCTCGAAGGGCACCCAGGAGCGCACCCGACCATCAACCAGGGGCACGTAGCCACCCTGTTCCAGGAGAGGGGGCACCTGGGAGAGGATCTCTTCCTCGATGGCCTGTCTGCCTTGCTCCAGCACCCGCACGTCGAGGCCGCCGATGAAGAGCAGGTCCCGACCGAACTCCCGCCGCAGTTCCACGTAATTGACGCTCGAAGCCCGAGCCGCCCCGCACCAGAGGGCGTTCACTCCCGCCTCCAGACAGAGGGGGATCAGGGGCTTTACAGCTCCGCGGGTATCGAGGATGATGACTTCGATTCCAGCGGCCCGCAGGCGGTTGACGATGCGCCGGTAGGCGGGGATGACGAAGCGGTGGAAGCTCGCCGGTGCGATGACGGGGGAATGGCGGCTGGCGATGGGCTCATCGAAGATGGCGTAGTCGAACTCTACCTCGCTCAGGGCCTTCTCGATGACAGCCAGGATGAAGTCGGCCAGGAACTCCGTCATCTCGGCCAAAAGCTCCGGGGCGTCGTGAATCATGTACAGGATGTTGAGCAGGCTGGGCCAGCCGCCGACGGCCAAAGATTGGAAGAAACCTCGCCAGGCGGTGATGCCCAAGGGGTAGTCGCGGTCTCGCCAGCAGCGGATGTGATCGTCCCAGTCATGGGGATAGCGCTCTGGGCTGGTGGGGTAGTAGGACCTTTTCAGGCGCTCGAAGTCCGCCCTGGTTTTCAACTCCCCTTCGAACTCCGGGATCGGGTAAAGGTTCAGGGAAACGTCCTCTCGCGGGCCAAATAGCTCCCAGCGATCCAGATCGAAGAATTCCCCCACGGAGACGTCTCGGGGAAAGCCCTGTCGGTGCCAGCGCTCGAGGGTGTCCTCGCGGATACTCTGGTCGTAGTAGGGCACCCGATCCGGCTCCCCGAAGCGCAAGGTTGCCAGGAACCTCTCGCGGGCGTTCATGTTCGTCATTCAGGTAAGGTCACCCTTGCAGGTTACTCAATTCCCAGGGTAATTCTTTTGGATGCAGGGCAGGTAGATTGTATGGCGCTCCCCCGTCCCTTGCCCAATTCACAGTAACTGCTCCACGTTAGGTATTCGCCACTCTAGTTGCTGCTCGTAAGTGGGGTGCGGCCTGAATTTCCTTGCACACTCCTCGATGGCGGCGTTGCCCACGATTTCGATGTCGTTCAGGTCGCCCGCGCCCAGGCCGCCCAGCTTGCAGTAATGGAGATAACCGACTTCGTCGGGATCGAAGCCCATCAACTTCGTGGCTACGACGTCGGCCGCCAGGAAATCGGTGCTGGCGATGGCTACTCTGAGATCAACGGGGTCGCCGCCACTGGGACCGGAGCCCTCCATCCCCACGAAGCCGTCTATCACCGAGAGATGGGGGGCGATGACCTTGGCCAGGGTGTAGAGGTTGAGGTTGATGCCGTGGCAGCCTTGGTGAAGGGCGAACTTGTCGCTGCGATTCACCCTGCTGAGCCGTCCTTTCACCTTTTCTGCCAAAGCCGAGTTGATCAGCCGGTCGGGCAGGAGCTGGCCAAGCCCCTCGGGTTGAGCCTCGGGACGAAGCCTCTGGACGAGGCCCCGTCCTCGGCCACGGATCAGGCTGCCCACGACCATGTTCTTCAGCGAGGCCGTGACGATGACGGAGTCGTGGGTCTTGGGCGGTCCGATGGAGATGCGAAAGTCGCTCTCCAGTGTGGTCCTGGCCACTCGCACTGCCATAGGGCGCAGCCTTCGGTCATAAACCTGAACGGGCGCCCACTCGTCCTGGTTGAGATCTACGAACTGAACGTTGTACTCTTCGGTCAAGTCGAGGTAGCCGAAGTTGCGGTAGCCATCGAAGGTGTCGCTCCCCGCCGCTCCCTCGCCGATGGTGATGGGGCCGTCGTGGCGAAGGCGCAGCCAGTCCAGCACAGCCCGCACAGCCTCCACGTGGGTGGCGGCCAATTGCCGCCTGGTGGAGACGAAGTTGGGCTTGATGAGGACACGCTCCTTGCCGCTCAGGTCGAGCTCGTCCTCGATGAGAGTTAGGGCGCGAGCGATGTCGTCATAACGGTCGGTGCCCTTGACTAGGGCGACTTTGCTTTGGGCGGACATTCTGATTCCTGTAACAGGCGCTCCTCGAGCCACAGCCGGGCCAGTCCACCGGAAGACAGGCCTCGCTCGGTGGCGATCTCCCTCAAGCGTTGCATCAGAGACTTGTCTAGCCGAATACGAAGCGATTCCTGCCTGCGGCCCGGTAGACCCGTCTCTAGGTCCGCCTCTTCCTTTTCATCCATGTAGTCAGTGAAATCATGGGTATCCCAGAACGCCACAAGCTCATCGAGAGTTTGAGATCGGGGTAGCTTGGCCATAGTGCTCACCTGCTGAATCGCTGCCTCTCGTTGGCAGTCATATCCCGAGCCGAGAGGATCAGGCGCGCCCATCCCTCTTCTTGATGTAGATAACGAAGAGGTGGCGACCTGCATCCGTTTGGCCTGACGCATAATAGACATCTTCACGTGGATAGTGTCCCTTGGGACCACGAAGAATCCTCGTTTTGCCAGCGAAGACCTCCCCGACCTCATGTGGCTCAACTTGATGCTTACTTCTGATTCTATCCACGATGTCAGGAAGCCAGATGAAGTCGTTGGGTTGCATAAGTTTCTACACCCTATTCGGACAGGCATATTGTACCAGGGCAAACTTATTTGTTCTGCCACTTGGCGAGCAAGTCTTGACGCTTGCTCTGAACGGTAGCCCAAACCTACCACCACAGCTACGGTAATGGATAGAAAAGGAGTGCCATTTTGTGCTCCTTTTTCCGTAAGAGCTTCACCAATTTGCGGCTGGACATGGCGGGGATGCGTTTCTTCCTAGGCATAAGCAAGAACCTTTAGCTTTGGCTTCTCGCCAGCAATCTCCTTCCTCTCCTCCTCGCCGGCAAGAAACTCATGAAGCACATTCAGCCGCACCGGTCGTTCTGGCGGCAGCGAATCTGCCTCCATTTCCTCTAGATAGGACTCGATAGCTAGCCGGGTGTTTTCCAGCGCTTCCTCGGGAGTGTACCCCATGCCCGCAACTTCTAGCTCCAGGCAAAGGGTAACGTATTGGTCACCTGACCTTTTCAATACGATGGTGTAATCACCGCCCGCTCCAATTCTCCTATCTTCTCCAATCTGGCACCTCCCTCCA
>JAUWYT010000185.1 GCA_030615705.1 Chloroflexota bacterium | reverse complement strand
GGGAGGGATCATGGCTTTGGGCAACATCGCTCCGGAGCAGTGCCATCGCATCTACCAGTATGCTCAAGAGGGGCGTCACGAGGAGGCGCGGCAGTTGCAGTTGAGAATGATTCCCCCCAACATCGCCGTGACGGCCCGCTTTGGCGTCCCCGGCCTGAAGCTGGCACTGGATTGGCTCGGTTACTACGGTGGGCCAGTGCGCTCGCCCCTGGGCCCGCTGGAGGAGGCCCAACAAGCCACGTTACGAGCCATCCTGGTCGAAGGGGGGATTCTGCCAGCATGAACGAAGGAGGGGCTTGCGGAGTCGGAGCCGATGTCCGTAGTCTCCAAGGAGCTTCTTTATGAGCATTCTGGTTGATAGGAACACCCGTCTTCTCGTCCAAGGCATCACTGGGCGGGAAGGGAAGTTTCACACTCGCCAGATGCTGGACTACGGCACCAAGGTGGTGGCTGGAGTAACGCCGGGCAAGGGTGGGATGGAGGTGGCCGACGTGCCTGTCTTTAATACAGTCAAGGAAGCTGTCAAGACGACGGGTGCCAACACGTCCATCGTCTACGTGCCGGCCCGCTTCGCCCCGGACGCCATCTACGAGGCAGCCGACGCAGGCATCCCCCTCATCGTCTGCATCACCGAGGGGATACCGACCCTGGACATGATAAAGGTGAAGGCATATCTGGATCAGAGAGGAGTGCGATTGATCGGTCCCAACTGTCCCGGGGTGATTACCCCCGGCGAGGCGAAGGTGGGCATCATGCCCGGCCACATCCACAAGCCGGGGGCGGTGGGTGTGGTGTCCCGCAGCGGCACTTTGACCTATGAAGTGGTTTATGACCTGACTGCGCATGGCCTGGGCCAGTCCTCCTGCGTGGGCATCGGCGGCGACCCCATTCTTGGCTCCGATTTCATGGATATACTGGCTCTATTCGAGGAAGATGCGGCCACCGATAAAGTGGTGCTCATTGGCGAGATAGGAGGCACTGATGAGGAGCGGGCGGCTGATTTCATAGCCAGTGATATGACAAAGCCTGTGGTCGCCTTCGTCGCTGGAAGAACCGCTCCGCCGGGCAAACGCATGGGCCATGCCGGGGCCATCATTGAGGGCGGCACGGGCACGGCGGCGGAGAAGATCGCGGCCCTGGAGGCGGTCGGCGTGAAGGTAGCCCGTTACCCCGGCGAGATATCCGACCTGGTAAGGAAGAGCTCTTGAAGTGTTCAGTTCCCCGCTGCCTGACTTCTTGACAGAATCAGAGGAGGCTGATATACTTCAGGGTGGGAAAAAATTCACGGCCTTCTGACGGGACATACGGCGAGTTTAGCGGGGGATGCACTCCGGGTTCCCCCGCTTTGTTCGCTGAGTGGGCAGGAAAGACGTGTTGACGGGAGGATGAGGTGAAGTATTGGCGAAAGCCGCTGGATATCGAGTACCTGAAGATCCCCCGTGGTCGAATCCACATCTTGAAAGAACGGTGCAAAGGCTGCAGTTTCTGCGTGGAATACTGTCCATGCGATGTGCTAGAGATATCTGAGGAGTTCAATGCCAAGGGCTACCACCCACCTTGTGTCAAAGACGAGGAGGCCTGCGTTAACTGCGGTCTCTGCGAGATGCTCTGTCCTGAGTTTGCCATCTATTTGGATGAGGAAGAGGAGGTGCCAGTGCCGTGAACGGAGAGGGGGTTCTGACCGGTGAGTTCTTCATGATGGGCGATGTTGCCTGTGCCGAGGGGGCAATCTCCGCCGGTTGCCGTTTCTTTGCTGGCTACCCCATAACTCCAGCCACAGAGACTGCCGAACGCATGGCTGAGCGAATGCCCCAAATAGGGGGGACCTATGTTCAGATGGAGGACGAGCTGGCCTCCATGATTACCGTGCTGGGAGCTTCATGGGGCGGGGTCAAGGCCATGACGGCCACCTCGGGCCCCGGCTTCAGTTTGATGATGGAGAACCTGGGCTGGGGGATCATGACCGAGACCCCTTGCGTGCTGGTGAACGTTCAGCGGGGCGGCCCCTCCACGGGGTTGCCTACTCTGGTGGGGCAGGGCGATATGATGCAAGCTCGCTGGGGCTCGCACGGCCCCTATGAGATCATCGCCCTGGCTCCCAGCTCCCCCCAGGAGCTTTTCGACTTGACCATCCGCGCCTTCAACCTCTCCGAGAAGTACCGCACCCCGGTGCTGGTCATGACCGACGCTGAAGTGGGGCACATGACGGAGAAGGTGGTCATTCCCCCACCAGAGGAGATCGAAACCTTTCCGCGCCGCAAGCCCACTGTCCCTCCCCATGAATATCTACCCTATAAGGCTGACGACGATCTCGTGCCCCCTATGGCCAATGCTGGCGAAGGCTACCGCTTCCATATAACAGGGCTTACCCACGACGAGCGGGGCTACCCTGTCATAGATGCCGAAACCCAGGATAAATTGATCACCCGCCTAGTCGAGAAGATCAGAAAGAACAAGGATGACATAATCCAACTTGAAGAGAATGGCTTAGAGGATGCTGAGGTGGTGCTTTGCTCCTATGGCATCTCCGCCCGCACGGCTCTCTGGCCTGTGGAGTTGGCTCGGAGGGAAGGCATAAAGGTGGGCACTTTGCGGTTGATTACGGTCTGGCCGTTTCCCGAGGAACGGATCAGACAGTTGGCCGGCAGGGTGAGGGCTTTCGTTGTGCCAGAGATAAACTATGGCCAGATCGCCCTGGAAGTGGAGCGTTGCGCTTCTGGCCAGGCCGAGGTAACCCTTGTCGGCCATGCCGGCGGCGACATTCACGAGCCGGAGAGGGTGCTGGAGGCGATTAGGAGGGCAGTGCGATGAGCAGCAAGCAGACAGTGAACCCGAAACTCGAAACCCAAAACTCGAAACCTGACAGGCACCCTATGGACGAGCTTCTGCGGGAGGACCGCCTGCCCCACATCTGGTGCTCAGGTTGTGGCATCGGGGTGGCTTTGACTTGTTTTATTAAGGCGCTCCAGAAGTGTGGGCTGGATTTGGACAAGGTGGTGGTGGTCTCGGGGATCGGCTGCACGGGGCGGGTTGCTGGCTACGTCAACCTAGATTCCTTCCACACTACCCACGGGCGAGCGATCCCCTTCGCTACGGGGTTGAAGCTGGCCAATCCTGAGCTCAAAGTGGTGGTCTTCAGTGGTGACGGCGACCTGATCGCCATCGGCGGCAATCACCTTATCCACGCAGCTCGCCGCAACGTCAATATGACGGTCATTTGCGTCAACAACTTTAATTATGGTATGACCGGTGGGCAGGTGGGGCCAACTACGCCTCCAGGGGCTATAACCAGTACTTCACCCTACGGCTGCTTCGAGCACCCTTTTAACCTTCCTTACCTGGCTGCGGCCAGTGGGGCGGTGTATGTGGCCCGCTGGACGACCCTCCATGTGCGGCGCCTGGAAAAGTCTATCCTCGAAGCGTTGCACAAAAGGGGGTTTAGTTTTGTGGAGATCATCTCTCCGTGTCCTACTCTATATGGTCGCTGGAACAAGCAGCGCACGGGCCTGGCCCAGATGCAGTATTACCATGACCAGGGTGTCATAAGGCATGGCCTCGATCCCAAGGAAGCCGATATTGGGCTGCATGGGGAGATCATCGAAGGGGTGTTTGTGCACATTGAGAAGCCCACTTTTCTCGATTTTTGCAGTGATGCATTAGCTAAGAGTGTTGGATAGCCAACTGGAACGGGGGTGTCATGAGTCGAGCAGAAATCCGTTTAACTGGCTTTGGAGGTCAGGGCATCATTCTGTCTGGTTACATAATAGGCAAAGCAGCGGCCATCCACGATAAGAAACAGGCCACTTTCACTCAGAGCTATGGCCCTGAGTCGCGAGGCGGAGCCTGCAGCGCTCAGGTGATCATCTCTGATGAGCCAGTCAGCTACCCCCATCTCATTGACCCATCCATTCTAGTCGTGATGTCGCAGGAGGCCTACAATAAGTATGCTCCAACCCTGAGAGACGGGGGCTTGCTCATCGTTGACGAGGACTTGGTGGAGACGGGCGATCTGGCTGGCGATGTGAGGCTCCTCTCGGTCCCGGCTACGCGCCTGGCCGAGGAGCTAGGGCGGAAGATCGTGGCCAACATCGTCATGCTGGGCTTCCTTGCCGCGGTGACCGATGTGGTCTCAGTGGAGGCCATGCGAGAGGCGGTTCGCACCTCAGTTCCCAAGGGGACCGAGGAGTTGAACCTGAGAGCTTTTGGGAAGGGGTACGAGTACGCGAGGGCAGCGGATTGATAGCGGATAAGCGGTTGGGGAGACGCTATGACTAAAGCGGTATTGATCGTCGGTAGTAGCATTGCTGGCTTGCAGGCTGCCCTTGATCTAGCTAATTCGGGCCTGGAAGTTTACCTGGTGGAGAGATCGCCCTTTCGGTGTCCTGAGCTTGACTTCGGCGAGCTCAGTCGAGCCGTCGAAGGGCTCGGAGGAGATGCTGAAATACCCCAGCATCTCCTGACGTCCAAGCTCCTGGAAGCAGTTAAACATCCGAACATCCAGGTGTTTACCCAGGCTGAGGTGACGCAGTTTCAGGGAGAGCGGGGTGACTTCCGGGTTGAGGTGCA
>JAUWYT010000308.1 GCA_030615705.1 Chloroflexota bacterium | reverse complement strand
CCGTGTTATTGCGGGGAGCACTTCGTTACACTCAGTGTAGACTCCGCGACGAAGCAATCTCCACCGTTCTTAATTGCAGGCGGGAGATTGCTTCGCCGCCGCTTCGCTACGCTCAGGGCTTCGGCTCGCAATGACACTATTGGTTAGCCACTCCTCTTAAGCACGCCTGTCCGCTTGGCGTGGCGTTCGGCTCGCGAGAAGATCCACACTCCCGCCGGAATGGCCAGCACTCCCATGGCCACCAGCAGCCCCATGGTGCCTAGCAGACTCCTCAGCGGCGCCTCCTGGAGGATGGCCTGGCGGATGCCCTCCAGGGCGTAGGTCGCGGGGGAGAGCCGGGCCAGAGCCTGCACCCAGCCGGGCATGACCGTCACCGGATAGTAGACCCCGGATACCAGCAGGAGTATGGCCTGCACGACGTGGGTCATCTGGGCTCCCCGCTCAGGGAAGAGCAGGGGCAGCACGGCGGCCATGATCCCGAAGCCGATGAAGGAGATGCTGGCCGCCAGCAGCACCAGGGCCCCGCCCAGCAGGTTGGCCTGGCTCAGGTCCAGGTGGAAGAAAAGGACCACCACTATCAGGATGACCCCGCTGAAGAGCAGGCCGTAGACTACGGAGAAGATCGTCTGGCCCAGCATGTGGGTCAGGCGCGAGACGGGGGCCATGAAGGTGTACTCGATGGTGCCCTCCCACCGCTCCCAGGCGATCATCTCGCTGATGGCGTCGAAGACGATGGACAGGTAGCGCCAGACCAGGGTGCCGACGAGCAGGTAGAGCACCAGGTAGTCGACGTCCACCTTCTGCCCACTGATCTGCTCCATGCCGGCGCCAATGTAGGCGATGGATAGCGCGCTGGCGATGCTGTACGTCAGCCACACCACCTCCCAGCCCCAGTAGCGTTTGACCAGGTTGAAGTTGCGCTCTACGAAAGCGTAGGAAGCGCGTATTTCTTGGACAAGTTGGGTCATACTGTTTCCTCCTCCAGGCTCTTGCCCGTCAGCTCCATGAAGACCTCCTCCAGCGTTGGCTCGTGATCGTTGGATGCGGTCACCATCGCCTTCAGGCCCGTCGGCGTGTCCAGGGCCACGATCCGCCCGTTGTCAATGATGGCGATGCGGTCGCAGAGGGCGTCGGCCTCGTTCATGTCGTGGGTGGTCAGCAGCACGGTGGTGTCGTGATCCCGCCGCACTTCCAGGATGAACTCTTGCACCTCCCGCTTGGAACGGGGGTCCAGCCCTGTCGTCGGCTCATCCAGGAGCAACAGGATGGGCGCCGTCAAGAAGGCCCGGGCGATGGACACCTTCTGCTGCATGCCCCGCGACATATTCTCCAGCGGCCGATAGATGCTCTCGGTCTTGATGCCCAGCCGGTGCAGGATCTCGACGATCTGCTCCCGAGCCTCCTGGGCTCCCAGGCTGTAGAGGCGGGCGGCGTACATCAGGTTCTCCATGGGCGACAGCTTCTTGAAGAAGGCCGCGTCCACGGAGACGCGGTTGATCAGCCGCTTGACCTGCATCTCCTCATGCTGTACGTCGTGGCCGAAAACCGTGATGTGGCCCGCGTCGGGGATGAGTAGGGTGGCGGCCAGCCTCACCAGGGTGGACTTGCCCGAGCCGTTGGGGCCCAGGATGCCGAAAATCTCCCGGCGCTGCACCTGCAGGCTGACGTCGTGGAGGGCCAAGACCGGTTTCTTCTGGCCATTGCCACGGATGCGGGCCAGCCAGGAGCCGTTCCCCTCGCCAGCGAAGGTCTTGGTAGCATGGATGATGTTCAGGGCTACGTCGTTCATGATTCTTCTCCTTGGGGTGGGATAGAAAGAGCCGTGGGCGATAGACAGGCCCACGGCTCAGGCAAAAGCCAGTTGAAAATAAAAAGCCGTGGGCTCGTAGCGCGCCCACGGCTGTTATAGACATAACTTACCGTTGAATAGGCGCACTACGACAAGGCAGAACAATGAACCCACCGGTCATAATCGGCAGGTTGTAGTCAGCGAGAGCGTTGATGTAGCGCATCCCTTTCACCTCCTGTAGAAATCATTGGTATTATACCAGAGAAGTGGCATTTTGTCAAATGGCCGAAAGGGGCAGAGGTGCTAGCCTGGGTCGGTTCATTCTTGACATCTTCTTCGAGAATGATATAATCTCATTAGCGCACCCAACATGGATACCAAGGGATGAGCGAAGAAGTACTTGTCCCTAAGGAGTGAGGTGGAGTGGGGGATGACTCGATGTCAGGATTCCAGGATCCAGGAAAGCGAAAACAGAGAGATCCTGGTATTCTTTTACCTCGATATCTTGAAATCCATCGCGAAGTCCAGAATGCCCTCGATGCCAACTCACCCCTCGTGGCCCTGGAATCCGCCCTGATCTCTCACGGGCTGTCCTATCCGCAGAACCTGGAGACGGCACAGGCCCTGGAACAGGCAGTGCGAGAGAACGGAGCAGTTCCGGCAACGATTGCGGTCATCGAAGGGAAGATCAGGGTCGGGCTGACGGAGAAGGAGCTGGAACGGCTGGCTGCAGGGAAAGGAGTTCGCAAGGTCAGCCGGCGGGACCTAGCCATCGCGCTGGCGCAAAAACTGGACGGGGCGACGACGGTGGCGGCGACGATGTACGTCGCCTCCTTGTCGGGCATTGAGGTTGTGGCTACGGGTGGCATCGGCGGGGTGCACCGGGGCCGGCTCTCTGACATCTCGGCCGACCTGCCGGAGCTGGCCCAGACTCGCGTGACCGTGGTCTGCTCGGGGG
>JAUWYT010000134.1 GCA_030615705.1 Chloroflexota bacterium | reverse complement strand
GGAAACTACATTCACCATACCGCTGGTATGCTGGAATCAATGTTAACCGTTTCCTACGAGCAGTTTGTCATTGATAACGACATCAACGGAATGGCTCTGCGAGCCCAGACCGTCTTACTTCTCAGTTTTTCCCCCTCTACCGGTGATGCGAAAGTGTACCCTCCTCCACCTCTCAGAATCCAAAGGCCGAACAGGGCAATAGCCGCACCAGCGATGGTTTTAAAGAGCGGCCCGTATCGCACAAACAGCAACGATCCGACATAGCCGGCAATGACCCCCATCACGGCGTTGGTCAACGTCGTGCCTACGCCGTATAGGATTATCAAAAGGATAGCATCCTTCAGCCTTTTTCCCGCCCACGTGGCGATCATAGAGGCGACGCCCTTGTCCTCACAAGGGTGAAGGGCATGGAGCAACCCCAGGACAAACGCTCCCATCATGGACATATGCCCCATTGTCATCTTTGCCCCCTCCCCTGTTTCAGAACGATGCTGCCCAACGGCACGCCAACGTAGCGAGCGATGACCGGGCACTTGACCTTCAGCAGGTCTTCATCTATTGGCTCTCTCTTCGACGCTAGCCACTACCTTCTTGGCGATGGGGGCGAAGGCATCGGCCGAGTATTGCTCAACCATCCCGGCATCACAGAGCTTAGAGATCTCGGGATCGAGGGGCAGTCGGCCCAAAAGCGGCATATTGAACTTCTCCGCTGTAGTTGCCGCCTTGCTGGGTCCGAAGATCTCAATACGCTCTCCGCATTTAGGGCAGGTGGTGTAGCTCATGTTCTCCACCAACCCTAAGATGGGCGTGCCCATGTGTTGAGTCATCTGTGCCGCTTTGCGCACCACCATTCCCGCCAGCCCCTGAGGCGAGGTGACCAGGACTACACCTTCCAGGGGAATGGATTGCATGACGGTCAGCGCGGCATCGGCCGTGCCGGGGGGAAGGTCCACAACCAGGTAGTCCAGATCGCCCCAGAAGACGTCGCCCCAAAACTGCTGAATAGCCTTGCCAATGAGCGGTCCTCGCCAGATGACCGCCTGGTCCTCGCTGGGGAGAAGCAGATTGATGGACATGATCCCGATGCCTGTTTCGCTTTCCACCGGCAGGATGCCCAGGGGGCTGTTATCTGGATGCCTCTGCGTGGGGAAGAACATCTTGGGGATGCTGGGGCCGGTGATGTCGGCGTCGAGCAGGCCCACTCTATGGCCTCCCTTCCTCAAAGCAACAGCCAGAAGTGCTGCCACTGTAGATTTGCCTACTCCACCCTTGCCGCTCAACACAGCGATGACGTGCTTGACACGGTTCACTCCCTCAGCCGAGCCGGGCTCTCTACTGAACGACATGAAGTGGGCCCTCTCCTTCTGAGTCATGTCGGCCAGTTCTACGTCCACCCTCTCGACCCCCGGCAGCCCTTCTACCGCCGCCCGCACTTCGCTCACGACCTGATCCTTGATGGGCACGTTCATGAAGGGCAGGACGACGGTGAATCTCACCTGCTTATCATCCACCCTTATGTCCCTGATCATGCCCAGTTCCATCAAACTACGGCCCGATTCGGGATGTTTTACCTCTCGCAACGCTTGATGTACCTGCTGTTCGTCAACCAATCTTTGCTCCTTTTTCACGCAACTGATTTTCGTCAAATGGAATGTTGCGTCCGGGCCATAGTCAGCAATCGCACGCCCCTGCCGCGCTTCACCTGCCCGAAGTTGGCTCCCTGGCCGATGAGCCGCAGCACGGACTCCGCGTCGGTGACCAGGGTCCCGCAGATTATGTCCGCCCCGTAGTCGAAGAGCAGGGGCGAGAGGGGCGCCGTGGGGCCCAGGACGATGACCAAAGCGTCGGGGCGGCACAACTTCATCAATCCCTCAAAGGTGTGGTTGATGAGCGAGGTGCCGGTGATGGCCGCCACGTCGGCCTGGGGGAGCACCTCTGCCGCCATCTCCGCAGGCAGGTCTCCCTTCACGGGCCTCTTTTCCAGCACCCAAAGCTTCTCGGCCGCCTCCCTCACCCTGGGGATGAAGGGAAAGTGCCCCACGATGGCCACTTTCCTGCCGGCCCCCTCTTTCAGGATGACCTGCTCCGCGTTCAGCTCCACGCAGCGGCTCTCGTCAATCTCCATCAGGGAGTTTATGGCCGCCAGGCCAATCGAGGCCTCCAGGAGGCTCTCGGATTTGGCGTATTCGGCCAGCTCCAGAGCGCTGCACTCCAGCAGATGGCCCGCCCGCGGCACCAGGGGAGCGGGGCCGGCACACTGGGGCTCCTCAGGCCGCAGCGTGGAGGCCAGCCCACAGCGTCCATCGTCGAGCACCACTGCCGTCCAGAAGGCACAGACCCGCACCTCGCGAAGGGGCGCATCGCTCCCCAGAGAAGCGATCAGATCATGAATGATGCTCACCCTCACCCTCCTGCATGTGCTCGTCGTAAGCGGCAAAGAAACTGTGCAGCACTCGGTCCGTCTCCTGCAAGTCGGCCACCCATTGGGCCAGGTATTGGTTGCCCTGGCGGGTCAGTTGATAAACCCGCCGCGGCGGGCCTGAGCCCTCGGTGTCCCAGGCTGAGGCCACGAGTCCCTGTGCTTCCATCTCCCGCAGGGCACGATAGACCATACTGGGATCAACCGGCGCTTCCGCAAAACCAAACTCCTTCAGCTCATCCTGCAGGCTGTAACCGTGGGAGGAGCCGCGATGAAGCAGCAGGAGCAAACATGGCTCCATGAAACGATATATCCGCGTGGGGCAGGGCCCACCACCTCTGCCACCCATCCACTTACGCCGACGACCGCGCGGCATCTCTCACCTCCCGACACATAGTGTCTTATGCCTATACTGACGTTTTGCACATATAGATTATACCACCTTTTAGACATTTTGTCAAGCGCTGGAATCTTAAAATTTACGGGACGTGTCGGCTACAAAACAGCAAAGGAAGCATCAACTCTGTGACGCTTCCTCGATAGCTGCGATCTGATGTTCTATCAACTTTGTGCCCCTCCTGATCCGGGGCAGGTATCGCCCCGTCCGCGCGCAATATGCCTCGTACTCCGCCCCGTGCGTCCGCCGCAGGTACACTTCTTCAGCCTGCACCTTCAGGTAGTGTCCGATGACGTTGAGCACCACTGTCAGCAGTGCCAGCAGACTGGGGGCGATGAGGAAGGTGCCCAACGCGAAGAGGTCCACTCCCAGAGCGCATGGATTACGGATGTGGCGATAGATACCTGTGGTGACCAGCCTGGTCTCTCCCCTGGGCAGAGCCAGGCGGAACGACTCGCCCAGCGCCACCTCGCCGGCGATGCCCACCAGCAGGCCGACGGTGGACAGGGCGATGCCCAACCCCTTGGCGACGTGGTTGTCCAGGAAGGCGATGCGACCAAACCAGACCGCGCTACGGGTGTCGAAGATGTAGAGCAGCGTCACCGCCAGCCAGAGCAACGTGGCAACGGTGTTGATCACCGCCGTCCCTGTGTTCCCCCCGGCCACTCCCTTCGGGTCGTGTCCCCGCCGCCGACCAGAACCATGGTGGCGACAAAGGTGACTAAAAAGACGACGAAAGCGACGGCCAGGAAAACCTGGTCGTAAGTCATGACTCTAAAAGACCTCCAGTTCGGGATGCTTCAGTGCCTCCTCGTAGATCGGTCCTTGGGCCACAAAGCCCAGCGCATAGCGGCTTCCTCGCACAGCCAGCAGCCGGTCGCCGGGCTTTATTCCCACCTCCGGCGGGCAGCACGACCTGCCCGCCCTCACCGATCCGATCCCGACCCAGTGCACGCTCCACCAGGGGTATGGTCATCTGCCCCGGGGCGGCGACACCGAACCCGCCGGAGCGTCGGCTGCCCGGCAGGAAGTGCACCTGGTTACCTGCCCGGAAACCGAACTCAGGCCACGCCTCTGGCGGGATGGTCATCTCCCCCTTGGGCCCGATGACGACCCAACCGTAAACCCACTTACCACCTTTGACCAGTCTGGGCATTTGTCAATCTCCCTCACTCTCGCGGATGGCAAAGGCATGTCCGCACAAACCCCAGCCAGGCTGCCCTCTCCCTTTCTACCTTCAACCCACAGCCGGCCAGCAGGCCCTCTAAATCGCTCCTGCCGAAATCGGGGAAGTATTTCGATTCCCAGAGCGAGACGACGGCAATGTAGATGGCCCGCAAAAGCTGATTGGGCGGCGGGTTGTAGTCAACGACGACAATTCTCCCCTTCGTCACTCTCACCATTTCCCGCAGGGCTTCCTCCCTTACCTCCAGCGGCATGTCGTGCAGGCCGAAGGAGATGGCGCTGACGTCGATCGCCTTGTCCGCAAAGTCGAGCTTTGTCGCGTGCATCTGCAAGAAGCGGACCCTGTCCTCCCTGTCCTTCTTCTGGGCGATGGCCAGCATCTCTGCGGACAGGTCAATGCCCGTCACATCGTCGCACCTTTTGGCGAACTCCAGGGCCACATCGCCAGTGCCCGTGCAGACGTCCAGGACCCTGTCCTTAGGCCCCACACCACTTATCTCCACCGTCTGCCTGCGTACCCCCTTGAGCCGAAAGAGGGCGAGGAAGGGGTCGTAGAGCCTGGCCCAGTGGTCGAAGGCCCCGGTTATATACGAGCGGTATCCCTGGTCGTCTTTTGTGCCTCTTTGCATTATCTACCCTCCGTTGCTCTCTGCCCCTTCTCCGTCAGCACCCAGGCCCTCCCCGGCCGGCCGACGATGCACATCTTGGCCAGGGAGCAGGCGGCGCATTGGTCAGCGCAGCCCCCGGCCACCAGCTCCAGATACGCTATCGGGGCCAGATCCTCCAGCATCTGCTCCGCAGCCCCTCGCTCACCCCAAGCTCCCGTGAAAGGTCTGCCCTGGTGCGCACACCTCCCTCGGCCACAAGTCGCAACAGTTTCCTCAGCATCTCGCCTCCATTTTCCAGTTGAATACTTGCTCTCCTCTCCCCTCTATGGTATAATTCTTGTTAAGAGTTGCGAACCGGGGGCAAGACGATGGCGAGGGGCCAACAAACGCACACAACTGACGAACAAGTCCTATCAGGTAAATTGCGTGATGCTCTGGCTGCACACTTATACCGTGAGGCCAGGCGGCTCGGCTTATCTTCCAGTGCCTCCCGTGTGGCCTCCCTGTGTCATTGCCTTCTGAGAGAGCCTGTCAAGGGTCTCCCCGTAGCCGATCTGCATACCTCACTTCATACACTCCGAGAGAGCACCCTGTTCAACAGCTACTACACGGAGAACCTGGAAGTCCACGATTATCTGCACCTGGTCTCGCAGGACATGCGCAAACGTCTAGGGCAGTACGTGACACCCAGCGTCATTGTGAAGTATATCTTAGACGCGGTTGGTTACCGGGAAAAGTCTGAAATTCTGGATAGGCGGTTGGCTGATCCCGCCTGTGGATCTGGTATCTTCCTGGTGGAAGCGATCAGGATCTACCTCGCGGCCTTGCGACGGGCCGACATCGCTATAGAAGCATGGTATCCGCGAGTGCTGTCTACCTTTGTGGGCATAGATATTGACCCTATCGCCTGCCTATATGCCCGCTTCAATTTAAGCCTGCTGTTGACCCCAGCTATTCTGTTTTGGGCCGATGCGCATCCGGATGCCACTCTGCCTGCTCTGCCGGTATATTGT
>JAUWYT010000260.1 GCA_030615705.1 Chloroflexota bacterium | reverse complement strand
AAGGCTACTCGACTTTCGCGCCTTCAAAGGCTGGTCCATCGCCCCACAAAAATCCTGTCGGAAGGTGCCGGGCACCTAGCAGAAGTTGGGTTAATGCTGGGGACGCAGCACAACGCTGCGTCCCCAGCGGTTGGTCCAGGTCTACTCCTGCCGTTCAGCCAGCATGGCCTCGACCTGTTCCTGGAGCCACTCGGCGGCGGTCTCCGGGGTCATGGTGCCTTCCAGGGCGATGGCGCTGATGGCCTGCGGGATGAGCAGGCGGCCCTCGATGTCGCCGATCACAGCGCGCTCCACCGGCCCATAATCCGGGCGGAAGAGCCAGCGCTGCATGGTCTCAAAGCCATTGGCGATCTGGGCCATCGTGTCATCCGAGTAGTAGCCGAAGAAGGGGCTCAGGTCTTTCCAGCCGTCCACCGCGCTCTTCAGCACGGGCACTTTGCCGAAGGGGGCCAGGGCCAGGACGTCCTGGTAGTTCTGGCCGGTCAAGAACCACTTGACCACTTCCTGCGCCTCAGGATCAGCGCCCTTCATGATGCCGAAGGTCACCAACTGGCCGTAGGAGGCGGAGCCGTTCGGGCCTTTCATCTGCGGCGCGAAGCCGGTCTTGAGCGCCAGGTCCTCCACGGGGATCTGGACTTTGCCGCCCTCCGCCAAGCCGGAGCCTTCCACCAGGTCGTCCATGATGTAGGTGCTGTAGAACAGCATGCCTGATTGGTCGAGCTCGTAGGCCTCGCGCGCCCCGCGCCAGTACTGCGGGCCGGGCATGGCGCAGCGTTGCAGTTCACCATAGAACTTCAGCGCCTCGACCATCTCCGGCGTGTTCATGGTGACGTTGCCCGCCTCGTCGAATGGCCAGGCGTTGTTAGACATAGCCACCTGCTCAAAGACCTGGTGCGGGTAGTTCTGGCCCGGATCCGTGGCCAGGGTGAGCGCGTACAGCAGGTTGCCCATGCCGGGGAGGGCATCGCAGGCGGCGTTGATGTCGTCCCAGGAGACTGGCGGATTGAGGCCCGCCCCCTCGAACACATCGCCTCGGTACCAGATGGCCTGGATCCAGCCGTCGAAGGGCACGGCGGCGCGCTTGCCGGTGGCGGGGTTGGTGACCATCTTCAGCGGGCCAGCGCGGAAGTCATCCTCACCGATGCTGGCGATCACAGCCTCAGCCGCATCCTCGTCCAGGATTTCATCGGCGGCGAAGGTCGCCACGCGCTCAATGCCCATGCGGACGATGTCTGGCAGGCGGTTGGCGGCCAGCGCCGTGGCGATGCGCTGCGACACGCCCGCTTCCTCAATCGGGACGATGCGGACGTCGATCTTGGGGTGTTCGACCATGAACGCCGCTGCGACCGCTTCGTACACGGTCACCCGCTCTTCCTCGTTGTCGGTGGTCCAGAACTCGACGACGGTCTTCTCAATCTCGACCGGCACCTCTTTCTCGACCACCACTTCCTTCACCACCTCGACGGTGACCGGCACCTCTTTCTCGACGATCACCTCCTTCTCGATCACTTGAGGGGTGGGCGCGGCACAGGCGGCCACCAAGCTGGCCAACACGGCCCCGACTGCCAGTATCGTTACTAACCTTTTCATTTTCGATCTCCTCCTTAATTGGGATTTTACTGGCGACGCTCTCAGCGAGCGTCTGGGCTGTTAAACGACGAGAATGATCGATCTACCACCCCCTTTGCCAACTTCAGCTATCCAACTCCGCTGGATTCTCGGATAACCAGCTCAGGCTGCAAGATGATCTGGCGCTCAGCCAGTTCCTCACCTTTGATGATCTTGATTAACATCTGAGAAAGCATCTTCCCGATGTCGTAGATGGGTTGACGGATGGTGGTCAAGGTAGGACGGAAATGCGCCGCCAAGGGTACGTCGTCGAAGCCGATCACGGCTACGTCGCGACCGACGACCAAACCCCGCTCCTGGGCCGCCTCCATCGCTCCAAAGGCCATCAGGTCGTTACCAGTGATGACGGCCGTAGGGGGCTCTTCCAGGTCGAGGAGTTGCTCCATCCTTTGGTGACCCCCGGCTTGAGTCAGGTTGCCCTCGACCACCAATGCGAGATCGAGCTCCAGGCCATTATCTTGCAGGGCTCGCCTATAACCGTCCAGGCGATGCTTCGCAAACATCAGGTACATAGAGGGAGAGATGAAGCCGATGCGTCGGTGTCCAAGGCCAATAAGGTACTCTACCGCTTCACAGACACCCTTTTCCCCGTCCACGTCCAGGTAGGGAAAATCCAGGTCCGAAGTGATGCGACCAAAAGCAATCAAGGGGAATCCCTCGCTCACCAGATAGGCGATCCGCTCATCGTCGCACCGGGTGCGGGCCACAACGATGCCATCCACCCTGCGGCCTTTGACCATTCTCTCGTAGACCAGATGCTCTTTGGGATCCATTGGCTTACAGGTGGAGACGAGGAGGTCAAAATCGTAGCCAGCGGCCCCATCCCCTATGCCAGCTAGAAGTTCAAGAAAGTAGGGATCTGAGAGGTAACGATCGGTGGCGGGGACGATGAAGCCCACGGTGTTGGTGCGTCTTCTTTGCAGACTTTGGGCGATAACATGGGGGTGGTAGCCCATCTCTTGGGCTACGCGCTTGATGAGCTGTTTCGTCTCCTCGTTGACGTCGTCGTAGTCATTCAGGGCTCGGGAGACGGTGGTAACCGAGTAGCCGACCTTGCGAGCGATGTCCTTGAGGGTGACATTCATCGCCTTTTCCTCTCTCGATCCGGGGACAAGCGAAAGATCCAAAACGTTTCGGACGTCGAGGGGTTGGGAAGAATTCTAAGGAAGTGGCTTGCTTTTGACCAGGACTGTCCATTGGCCCTTCTGGACGGTCTCGCCCCTTTGATTGATTACGGCCACGTCAAAAACGACGATGCCGCCTCCCAGCCGTTGCATCTCCTTCTTGCGGGCCACTTGAGCCTCGATGTGGATGGTATCCCCGATCTTGATTGGGCCACGGAACTTCCAATTCAGGCCGCTGAAGGCCTCGGCGGTGCCCTCTATAAAGCCCAGGCGCGCAGCCAGCCCCGAGGCGATGGAAAGGCCCAGGAGGCCATGAGCAATCCGCTCTCCGAAAATGGTGTCTTTGGCGTACTCGGCGTCGGTGTGCAGTTGATTGTAGTCACCCGAGAGGGCAGCGAAGGCCACGATGTCGGCCTCGGTCACCGTGCGGCCGGGGCTAATCACTTCATCGCCCACTGTGAACTCCTCGAAGTAACGGCCACGAGGCAGGAAGCTAGCTGTTTTCTCTTCCGCCATTATCATTCCCCCTTCGCAGATTTAAGGAATATGTTACCACAAAAACCTGTTTTAGGGAAAATCTAGGGACGCAAGAAGAGAGCAAGAGTTCTTTGTCAAGCTCTAGCAAGTGTGATATAATTCCGGTAGTTGTGAGGCGTTTACCTACAAACTCAGCTTAGGAGATTGCGAATGATTGCAGAGACAGCGAGGCGAG
>JAUWYT010000036.1 GCA_030615705.1 Chloroflexota bacterium | reverse complement strand
CTAAATAAGCTTCGATAACCCGCTCGTTGTCGACCACCTCTTCATACGAACCCTCGGCGACTTTGCAGCCGTGGTCCAGGGCCACCACCTGGTCCGAGACCCCTTGCACCACCTGCATATCGTGCGCGATGAACAGGATGGCGTAGCCTTTTTCGTCCCGCAGTTGGCCGATCATGCGCGTCATCTCCAGCGTCTCGTGGGGGTTCATACCGGCTGTGGGCTCGTCCAGCAAAAGCAACTTCGGCTCGGCAGCCATGGCCCGGGCGATCTCCAGGCGGCGGCGGTTGGCGTAGGAGAGCCTGTAGGCCAACTGGTCCAAGCGGAAGCCCACCAGTCGCGTGTCGAAGAAAGACAGGGCCTCAACTGCCTTGCGGCGGATGCGGGCCTCCTCCTGGCGGAAACTGGGCAGGCGCAGGATGCTTTCCATCAGTCCGACCCGGCCCCGTGAGTGTTGAGCCACCATCACGTTCTCCAGGACGGTCATGTTGGTGAAGATGCGCAGGGTCTGGAAAGTGCGGGCGATGCCCCGGGCGGTGATCTGGTGCGGTTGCAGGCCCGCCAGGCTTTGCCCCTCAAAGGAGACGTCGCCTCCATCGGGGGGATAGAGGCCGGTGATGAGATTGAAGACCGTGGTTTTGCCGGCCCCGTTCGGCCCGATGAGACTGACAATCTCACCCGGCTCAACGCACAGGTTCAGACCATCCACGGCCGTCAGGCCGCCGAAGTGTTTGGTCAGGCCCCGCATCTCTAGCAACGGCATGATATGGCCTCCGTTTGCATCAAAGCCTCTGTACCCATCTCTGTCCAAACAATCCCTGAGGACGGTAGTTCATCATAAGCACCAGGAGGACTCCGAAGATCAACATGCGGGTGACACTGGGTTCCTCGACCAGGCGTGTCTCCCAAACGAAGGCTAGAGTATAAAGCCCGGGCACCAGCAATACGTATTGACCCGTACCCTTGAGACGAAGAACCCCCAGCAGCAGGAACAGCGCCAGCACGAAAGCCGCATTGCCTATGCCTCGGCTGTCACGGGGGAACAACATCCACCAGTTGAGAGCCCTCATCAATGGCGCGAATGTGGATCGGGCCACGCTGAGTTTCAGCTCAGGCTGCAGGAACCATTCCGGTCGCAGGGCGGTAAGCGTGACCTTGAGAGCCATCCCCAGAACACCCACACCCCCCAGCAGGGCCAGACCCCGCATTTTCGCTCGCCGTGAGAGGCCAATTACGGCCGGGATGAGGGCACCGTAGAACATGAGCCGGGCCACCTCGGGGCTGCGCAGCAATTCGGGCAGGATAGACAGGATCAGTGCCCCGCTGACCGCCCCCCAGATGCTGCCCACCCCGCCCAGCACGACCATCGAGTACAGGATAATGAGGATAGTCACGTCGAAGTTAGAGGGAAACACCGCTCCCTGCCAGGCGGCGAAGAGCACGCCAGCAGTCCCGGCGATAGATGCTCCTACCGAGAAGGCCAGCAACTTCAGCCGACGGGTATCCACGCCCATGGTCTGGGCCGCCAGTTCGTCCTCTCGAATGGCCCGCCAGGCCCGCCCGATGCGCGAGCAGTCGAGATGAAAGACAACCAGAAAGACCAGGGCGACGAAGAGCAGGATCAGATAATAATACCCGGTGGCCGTCTCCACGGTGTAGCCAAGGATGCGGATGTCGTCAACGTTGATGATGCCGTTCGGCCCGCCGGTGATGTTCAACGGCTTCTCCAGGTGCAGGAAGGGTAGGCGGACTCTATCCAGGTTGAGGAGGAGCAAACCGGCGATTTGCCCAAAGCCCAGGGTGACGACAGCCAGGTAGTCGCCCCGTAGACGCATGGACGGAGAACCCAATAAGAAACCGAAGAGAGCGGTGACGAAGATGACCAGGGGCAAGATCAGCCAGAAAGGCCAATGCTGGTGGAACTGAGGTGAGGCCAGGAGCGCGTAGGCATAGGCTCCCAGGCTGTAGAAGGCCACATAACCCAGGTCCAGAAGCCCGGCAAACCCGGCCACCACGTTCAGTCCCAGGGATAGCATGATGTACAGGCCCACGATGCCTGCCACGCGCATGTGATAGGGATTGTGCACGAACAGGGGCAGGGTGCTGGCTACAGCCAGCGCCAGCAGCATCTTCAGGCGAGAGTCCATATCCTTCCAGGCTCGTCGTAGCCGGAAGGACAGCCTGCCCGCGGCCTCTGCCTCCCTCAGGCGCGCCTCTTCCCGCGCCGCCCATTCATCTTTGCCGAATTGTTCCCAGTCTGGCTTGGTTGACATTTCCCGTTTTCCCGAGGTAAGGGCTCACACCTTCTCTTGCACCTTAACCCCCAACAGACCTCTGGGCCGCAAAAGAAGGATTAGGATCAAAACACAGAAAACGATGAGATCTTTATACCTGGGTGAGATGAAGCCGACACCGATGCTCTCGATGATGCCCAGAAGAAACCCGCCCAGCATGGCCCCGGGGATATTGCCGATGCCGCCACAGACTGCGGCGGTGAAACCTTTGAGACCGGCAGTGAAGCCCATGAAATGATAAATCTGGGTGAACAACAGCCCCACTAACACCCCAGCCGCCCCGCCCAGAGCCGAGCCGATAAAGAACGTGACCACGATGACGCGGTCCACGTCAATGCCCATCATGGCTGCCGCCTCTCGGTCCTGAGCTGTGGCTCGCATGGCTTTACCCAGCCGGGTCTTCTGCACCAGGTAGTGCAAGATCAGCATGAGGAGCACAGCCACAACGATGACCAGGATGCGGGTGAAGGAGATGGTGGCTCCGAAGATGGATATCCCCCAGGTGCGGGGGATGAGCAACCCGGTGCGGTATGCCCTGTAGCGGGCGCTCATGGTGAGCAGCACGGCGTTCTGCAAGAAAAAGGACACGCCCAGGGCGCTGATGAGCGGAGCGATGCGGGGGGCCTCACGCAAGGGCCGATAGGCAAACCATTCTATGACGACGCCCAGAAACCCACAACCCAGCATGGCTGCCATCAGCATGAGAAGGATGATGACAGAAGCAGGAAGCAGCAGGGTGTTCCCAGGTACCAAAAGGGCGAAAACTCCCCAACCGATGAAGGCGCCGATCATGTAGACCTCACCGTGGGCAAAGTTCAGCAGTTGCAGGATGCCGTAGACCATGGAATAGCCCAGGGCAATGAGAGCGTAGACACTGCCCAGAGTGAGCCCGTTAACCAATTGTTGTGGCAATTGCCTGAGGAGCGCGTCCATAGGCCATTTTCCCATCGTTGACGTTTGTCAGGCGGGGGCCTTGCCCCCGCCTGACAGGACCAAAGCTCTCATTCCATCTCCACCTTCTTGACCAGCTCAAAGTGATCCCCGACTACTTTAAAGATGTAGAAGGCAGCTCCGGTGGCGTCACCCTTTTCGTTGAAGGTGACCTTGAAGCCCAGGATGCCGAGGCGATCCCTGGTGGCCTTCACCTCGCGCAGCACATTCTCTCGGGTGATCTTGCCATCTTCATCAAAAGCCCGTTTGATAGCGTCCAGTAAGATGGCCATGGACTCGAATGTTGGCGGGCCGTAGGCTCCAAATTCCCCGTACTGGGCCTCATACGCCTTCCATGCTGACTCGGCCTCGGGGATGTAGTGCACATCGGGCGCGAACTGGGAAACGTAAGCCCCTTCCGTGGCTCCCTCTGCCCCGGCGATGAAGTCGGACGGCGAGAACTGCCCATCGCTGCCCACCAGATGGGCCTTCACTCCCAGTTCCTGCATCTGCTTGGCAATCTGTGCCCCTTGTGCCGCCAACTGGATGGGGATGAACACCACATCCGGCGATTCTGCTTTCACCAGCGTCAACAGGGCCGAGAAATCGCTGTCCTTCTGGCTGATGGACTCGCGTTTGATCCTGGTGACACCTAGCTCCTTCAGCTTCTTCTCAGCTTCCTCCGCCAGCCCCACGCTGTACACCGACTGGTCGTCAATGATGTACACCGACTTGGCTCCCAGGTCCTCGACCATGAAGATGGCATCAGCGGGAGCCTGCACGTCGTCCCTGGGCACCACGCGGAAGAAAGTCTTGTAGCCTTGCTCCGAAAGATCAGACCCGGTGCACGAGGGGCTGATGTAAGCCAAGCTGGCCTTTTCGAATATCTCAGCAGTGGCAGCGCAGTTCTGGCTACTCTCCGGACCGGCGATGCCATAGATGGTGGAATCGGCAGCCATCCGCTCCGCTACCAACATCGCCTTGGCCGGGTCGAACTCGGTGTCGCCCTCTACCATCTCGACTTCGATCCCGGGGATGCCGCTGGCTTCGTTGAACTGGTCTACAGCCAGCTTGGCCCAGTTGCGCTGCTCCATGCCCACTGAGGCGGCCGGACCGGTCATCACCGTCATTATCCCCACCTTGATGGGCCCTTCGAACGCGGGCTTGGGAGTAGCAGTGGGGGGTGAGAGAGTAGGCGTCGGCTTGGGTTTGGGCGTGGGGGTGGGAGTGGGAGCCGGCGCGCACGCACTTGTCGCCAAAGCAATCAACAGTAAGACAACGACGAAAGTCCAGATACTCTTCCTCATTCTCTTCTTTTTCTCCTTTCGTTTTTGTGTTCATAAGATTTACCCGATGAGCATCACGCTACATAGTCCATCACCTCCTTGTCACCCTTCGGGACTGGCGGAGGGAGTGAGCCGACCATCCGCGCCACTACGCTAGAAGCTAGTAGGATGACCTGATGATCCCCCTCCCGACCTTCCCCCAAACAAAAACCCCCGTCCCGGTAAGGGACGAGGGCTCCGTAGCCAGAAGCACCCGTGGTGCCACCCTTCTTAGGCTGACTCCCTGAAACGAAAAAATCCGCCATGACAGCGGATAGTCGTGAGCCAGCCTCACTCGTTGCAGGTACGGGACAGCCGCTATGCCGTCCAATACCCTCAGCCCTGATAACGGTGGCGACTCCGGCTCGGCTTACTTGGGGACTACCCCGTTCGGCCTGCAACTCCCAGGTCCATTCGGCCTTCGCGCTGGCGTCGGGCTTCCACCTTACCCCGACTCTCTGGGCCTCGCCTGAAGGCTTACTAGTCCTGTTCCCAGTCTTTGGCAATGTTTGATTTGTCGTAGAGTATACCATATTCGGGGCAGAATGTCAAATCCAATTTGCCCCCCAACCTCAAGTGAGGAAGAAAAAGGTGGTTGAAAGCAAACTTGACAATCCACCGGATTATGGTATAATGTCTGCATCTTTTAAGGAGGTATGACATGCACACTGTAAGAATGTTCGTCGCTGGCCTGTTTCGGCTCTGCGATAACAACGAAGATTACTTGTTGCCTTGTCGTAGTGCGCCTCCTGAAAGACTGTGGTAAAGTTACCGCAGGCCGTGGGTGCACACGACACCCACGGCCTGTTTTATTTTATCCCAACGTTTCTCTGTAAGGCCGGGGGCATTGTTCTCGGCCTTGTTCTTTGTCTGCAAGAGGCTACTCAGCCTAGCCTCCCGCAGGTTGCGATTGGCAGTACTTGTGGGCTTGAATGTCCTGTCGAGACACATTTTCACGCCTGGAAAGCGTCCCAACCTGCGGGAGGGTGAGTAGTCAAGGAGAGAGGAGATACACACCATGTCAACATCTATAACCAAGTTCGGTTTCAAAACCGCTGTTTCGGACAAGCGCCTGGTTGGCCTGTGGCGCATGTTGGCCGGCTTTCGCCTGGCCTACCTGGGGGCGGTGCTTGGCGTGGGCATAGCGGCCGCTCTTGGATCGGGCAATTCGCTACTGCTGCGCTATTTCGTGGACGACGTCCTGGGGCAGGAAAGGTTTGATCGCACCTTGCCGCTCGTCGGGTTGAGCTTTGTGGCCCTGGCGTTGGGACAGGGAGCGTTCTCCTTTCTCAGTGGCAAGCTGAGCGCGCGGACGGCGGAGGGGATCACCCGGCGTCTGCGGAATTACCTGTACGACCACATCCAGCGGCTGTCGTTTACCTATCACGACCAGACACAGACCGGCGAGTTGATCCAACGCACCACCTCGGACGTTGACGCGCTGCGCCGCTTCTTTGCCGACCAGGCCATCGGCGCGGGGCGCATCATCTTGCTCTTTGTCATCAACTTCGCCGCCCTGATGAGCCTGAACACACGACTGGCGCTGCTTTCGGTCATGGTGGTGCCGCTGATTGTGGTCATGTCGCTCTTTTTCTTCAGAAAGGTCTCGAAAGCTTATGAGGCTTTTCAGGAGCAGGAGGCGAAGCTTTCGACCACTTTGCAGGAGAACCTGACCGGGGTGCGGGTGGTCAAGGCCTTTGCCCGGCAATCCTACGAGCGGGACAAGTTCGAGCAGGATAACTGGGAGCAGTTCCAGCGTGGCCGGTGGCTATTGACGCTGCACTCAATGTTCTGGCCAAGCTCAGACATCCTGTGTGGCGGCCAGATGCTGGGAGCTCTCGTGGCTGGCGCGTTGATGGCCATCAACGGCACGATCACGGTGGGCACCTACCTGGCTTCCACCGGGCTGATCATCTGGCTAATCTGGCCCATACGCAACCTGGGGCGGCTGATCGTGCAGATGTCTACCGGGATGGTATCGTATAAGCGCGTGGTCGAGCTAATCAAGGAAGAACGCGAACCTCTGGACGAGGGTACGTACAGGCCGTCTGGCAACGTGCGGGGGGAGATCGTCTTCCGTGACGTTTGCTTTGAATACGACAACGGGGACAGTGCGGTGCTGAAGGACATCAGCTTCCGGTGTGAGCCGGGACAGGCCGTGGCCCTGCTCGGTTCGACCGGTTCGGGCAAGACGTCGCTGGTCAACCTGCTGCCCCGTTTCTACGAGTACACCAGCGGCAGCCTGACCCTCGACGGGGTGGAGCTGAAGGAGTACCCACGCCACTTCCTGCGCCAGCAGATCGGCATCGTCGAGCAGGAGCCCTTCCTGTTCTCCCGCACCATCCGCGAGAACATCACCTACGGGGTGGGGCGAGAGGTCTCTGACGAGGAGGCCGAAGCCGCAGCACGGGCGGCAGCCCTCCACGACGTTATCACTTCATTCCCCGATGGCTACGACACCCTGGTGGGTGAGAAGGGAGTCACGCTCTCCGGCGGACAGAAACAGCGCGTCGCCATCGCTCGCACGCTGCTGAAAGACCCGCGCATCCTGATCCTGGACGACGCCACGTCGTCGGTTGATACGGAGACCGAGGGCGAGATCCGCCAGGCGCTACAACACCTGATGCAAGGCCGCAGCACGTTCATCATCGCCCACCGCATCCAGAGCGTGATGAACGCCGACTTGATCCTGGTGCTTGACCAGGGATGGATCGTGCAACGCGGGACGCACGACGAGTTGATGGCACAAGAGGGTATCTACCGTCAGATCTACGACGTGCAGGCTCGCATTGAGGACGAATTGGAGAGAGAGATCGGTCAGACTTCCGAAGTCTCCGAGACTTCGGAAGTCTGGGAGGAGGTTGCTTGTGTCGCACTTTGAATTTGAAGAAGAAGAATTCACGACTGAGTTCAACGGCAGAACCGTTCTGCGCATTCTGGCCCAGACCAAACCCCATTGGCCGTGGCTGGTCGGCTTTCTGCTGTCCATCTCGTCTGTGTCGCTGCTGGACTCGTACTTCACCTACCTCGGCAAACAGATCGTGGACGAGGGCATCCTGGCAGGCGATAGGGCGGCGCTCACGCGGATCATCACTACCTACGGCTTGTTGATTGTGGTGTCGGCTGTGGGGGTCTTTGGCTTTATCTTCCTGGTCGGCATCCTGGGGGAGCGCATCCGGTACGATTTGCGAAAGAAGATGTTCGACAATTTGCAGCAGTTGTCGTTCTCCTACTTCGACCGGACGCCGGTGGGGTGGATCATGTCGCGCGTCACCTCCGATTCGGGCCGCATCGCCGAGCTGGTGACCTGGGGGCTGCTGGACGTCACCTGGGCGGTGACGAGCATCGCCACGGCGGTCTACTTCATGCTGACCATCAACTGGCGGCTGGCCCTGATCGTGTTCGCCGTCATCCCGGTGCTGGTGGTAGTGGCGGCCCTGTTCAAGAAGAAGATCATCGTGGAGTACCGGCTGGTGCGCAAGATCAACTCCAGGATCACGGGCGCATACAACGAGAACATCCAGGGCGTGCGCGTGGTGAAAGCCCTCTGTCGGGAGGAGGAGAACCTGCGCGAGTTCGGCGAGCTTTCGGGCGAGATGTACCGCGCGTCCTACCGGGCGGCCTGGCTCTCGGCGCTGTTTCTCCCGCTGGTGCAGTTGATCAGCGCAGTGGCATTGGGCAGCGTCGCCTGGTACGGTGGCTTGCAGGCCCAGGTAGGCAGCATGACCATCGGCGGCATCGGGGCTTTCGTCTCGTACATCACGTTCATGCTCTGGCCTGTCCAGGACATGGCTCGTGTGTACGCCGAAATGCAACACGCGATTGCCTCGGCCGAGCGCGTCTTTTCGCTGATTGACGCCGTGCCTGAGGTGACCGACCGGCCCGGCGCGATTGATCCAGGCACCATCCGGGGCGACATCGAGTTTGACCACGTGGACTTCTACTACGAAGAAGACAAGCCCGTGCTGCAGGACTTCACGCTGAAGGCGAGACGCGGCGAGACAATCGCGCTGGTGGGGCCGACGGGCGGGGGCAAATCCACCATCGTCAACCTGCTGTGCCGCTTCTACGAGCCCCAGGCCGGCGTCATCCGCATCGGTGGGCGGGATTACACCGAGCTATCACTGCACGCCATCCAGTCGCGCATCGGCGTGGTGCTGCAGACACCGCACTTGTTCTCCGGTACCATCCGCGAGAACATCCGCTACGGGCGGTTGGACGCCACGGATGAGGAGATCGAGGAGGCAGCCAGACTGGCTGGCGCCCATGACTTCATCGTCACGCTGGAAAAGGGCTACGACGAGGAAGTGGGCGAGGGCGGCGTGCTGCTTTCGGTCGGCCAGAAGCAACTGGTCAGCCTGGCGCGGGCGATCCTGGCGCAGCCGGAGATCTTTGTCATGGATGAGGCGACCAGTTCGGTGGACACGCTGACCGAAGTGCTGATCCAGCAGGGGATGGAGGCGCTGATGAGGGATCGCACCAGTTTCGTCATCGCCCACCGCCTCTCGACGATCAGGCGGGCGGACCGTATTCTCGTCATCGAGGACGGGCGCATCACAGAGATGGGCACCCACGCCGAGCTACTGCGCGCCCAGGGCCACTACTACCGGCTGTACACGAAGCAGTTCAGGCGCGAGTTGGAGCAGGAGTACGATGTCTTCAAATGACGCCCAACTCCTTGCCTACCTTCTCGAAAGCTGCCAGCCCCTTGTCCAGGTCGTCTCGGCTGTGGGCGGCGGTATTCATAACGCGGATACGGGCCTGTCCACGGGGCACGGTGGGGTAGCCCAGGGCCATAGCGAAGACCCCCTCCTCGAAAAGGCGCGCCGAGAACTGCATGGCTACCGGAGCCTCGCCCAGCATAACAGGCACGATAGGCGTTTCTGTCCTGCCGGTGTCGAACCCCAGGCCCTTCATCTCGGCTTTGAAGTAGCGGGTGTTCTCCCACAGCTTGTCCACCAGCTCGGTGGACTCCTCCAACAAGTCAAGGGCCGCCAGGCAAGCGGCGGTGTCGGCTGGGGTGGTGGCGCTGGAGAAGAGGAAGGGGCGGCCCCTCTGGCACAGGTAGTCAATGATCAGCTTCTTGCCAGAAAGCGACCCCCCG
>JAUWYT010000086.1 GCA_030615705.1 Chloroflexota bacterium | reverse complement strand
GCCTGGACGTGCTCGGCCATGGAGTCCATGGCCCGCCTGGTGTACTCCGCCGGATCCCTCTCTCTGAGATCATCGGCCTCCTCCAGGGCCAGGCCCCTGGGGACGTAGCTGAGGGGGTCGTGGGCCGGGGTCTGGTCGGTGACCACATCGGGGACGACACCACGGAGGACCAACTCAGGGTAGATGTCGGCCGCGTTGGCGATAAGGCCGATGGACCTGGGCTCCTCTTTATCGAGGGCCTCCTCGACCAGGGTCATCGCTTCCTCCAGCGTATCCACCACCACGTCTACGTAGCGGGTGTCCAGGCGGCGCTGGGCGCGGGCCGGGTCCACCTCGACAATCAGACCCACCCCCTCGTTCATGGTGACGGCCAGGGGCTGCGCCCCGCCCATCTCCCCCAGGCCAGCGGTGAGGACGAACTTGCCCTTGAGACTGGGCCAACCGGCGGCGCGGGCAGCACGTCCCAGGGTCTCATAAGTCCCCTGGAGGATGCCCTGGGTGCCAATGTAGATCCAGCTCCCGGCCGTCATCTGACCGTACATGATCAGCCCCTGGCGATCCAGTTCGTCGAAGACCTCCTGAGTGGCCCAGGCAGGGACCAGATTGGAGTTAGCCAGGAAGACACGAGGGGCGTCGTGGTGGGTCCTGAAGACGCCAACCGGCTTTCCTGACTGCACCAATAGCGTTTCATCGTTCTCAAGATCCTTCAACGCATCAATGATCGCCTCGAAGCACTCCCAGTTGCGGGCCGCCTTGCCTCGCCCGCCGTAGACGATGAGCTTTTCTGGGTCACCGGCCACCTCGGGATCCAAATTGTTCATCAGCATGCGCATGGCCGCTTCCTGCCCCCAGCCTTTGCAACTTAGCTCCATACCCCTTGGGGCTCGAACTACTCTGGCCACAGTTGCACCTCCATTTGCCTCTTGCTTCTTGCCTCTTGCCTCCTGATGGTCTCCTGACGCCCTGGCCCAACGGAAACAAAGGCCGCAGAGGCGTCGGCTAGCTCTTCGACCCTTCGCACATAATCCAGGGCTGCCTGGGGCAGATCGGATAGGGCCCTGGCACCTCTGATGTCCTCGCTCCAGCCAGGCCACTCCTCATAGATGGGCCTGCATTCGGCCAGTACCTCCGCACTGGCCGGGAAGCTCTCCAGACGCTCTCCACGATAATCATAGGCCACGCAGATTTTGATGGTCTCCAGGCCAGTCAAGATGTCCAGCTTGGTGATGGCGATCTCCGTCAGCCCGTTGATCTGGGCCGCGTAGCGCAAGGCCACCCCGTCCAGCCAGCCGCAGCGCCTGGGCCGGCCGGTCGTGGTGCCATACTCGTCCCAAGGCTGCTCCCCTGTCCCCCGCAGCCGGTCACCCACCTCATCGAGCAATTCAGTCGGCATGGGGCCGGCTCCCACCCGCGTCTGGAAGGCCTTGACCACCCCGACGATGCGCTCGATGTGCCTGGGGCCGAAGCCCAGTCCGGTGAGCGCACCCCCGGCGATAGGCGAGGAACTGGTCACGAAGGGGTAGGTCCCGTGGTCGAGATCGAGCAGAGTGCCTTGCGCTCCTTCGCAGAGCACCCTCTTTCCCGCTCTCAAAGCTTCATGGAGGACGAGCGAGGTGTCGGTCACGTAGGGAGCTAGCCGCGCGGCGAAGTCCGCGTACTCCTCCGCCACCTCGTAGGGATTGAGCGGCGGCTGATCGTAGATTCGCTCCAGAACGGCGTTCTTGGCCTCCACCGCAGCGCGTACTTTCTCCACGAAGGCCCTCTCATCGAGCATGTCCCAGGAGCGCAGACCCACCCTGGCCGCCTTGTCGCCATAGGTCGGGCCTATGCCCCGCTTGGTGGTGCCGATTTTCCCCTCGCCCAGCGACTTCTCAGCAGCGCCGTCCAGAGCAATATCGTAGGGCATGATCAAATGGGCCCTGGCGCTCAGCTTGAGCCGCTCAGGCGATACATCAACGCCCCGCTTGGCCAGTTCCTCT
Source organism: Chloroflexota bacterium (assembly GCA_030615705.1). Classification (GTDB taxonomy): domain Bacteria; phylum Chloroflexota; class Anaerolineae; order VGOG01; family VGOG01; genus JAUWYT01. The sequence continues at coordinate 4,799 of JAUWYT010000086.1, read as the reverse complement.
ATTTCCCGGCTCAACGTCCTGGGGTTAACGACCACCCCATTGCCGATGAGGCAGGTGGTGTGGGGATATAGAATCCCTGAGGGCACAAGATGCAGGGCGAATATGTCCTCACCCACGGTCACCGTATGGCCGGCGTTGTCGCCTCCGTTGTAGCGGGCCACGATATGAGCCTCGGCAGCCAGTAGATCGGTTATCTTCCCCTTTCCCTCGTCACCCCACTGAGTGCCGACGATCACAGTAGCAGGCATTCGTCTCCCTCCTCAAAACAAATCAGCAAATCAAACCCTCAGCTAATCGCGAACCCCCAGGACCTCAACGGCCAGGCGGGCATAAACCCGAGCGGCAGCCACAACGTCGGCCAGGCGGATCTGGTCGTCCACGGTATGGGCGAAGCGCTCCTCACCGGGGCCGAAGCCCACCGTGGGGATGTTGGCCCTCCCCATGGTGTAGACCCCATCGGTGGAGAAGGCCCACTGGCCGATCCTCGGCCGATAACCTAACGTCTCCCTAATGGCCCGGGCTGTGGCTTGCACCAGAGGGTGGTCCTGGTCCAGGGCCCAAGGGGGATAATATTCCCTGGCCCTGCACTCATAGCCAGTGTAGCTGGTCGCTTGATACTCGGAGACATTCACCTTGGCTTCGACTCTCTCACGGGCGATTATCCCTTGGATCTCCGCCAGGGCCTTGGCCTCGGTCTCACCCAGCGTAAGGCGGCGATCAATGTAGAAGGTGCAAGCGTCAGGGATGGCGTTGCGGCTGGCGGCGGAGCTCTCAATCTGAGTGACGGCAATGCTCCCCTGCCCCAGGAAAGCATCGTCAGCTAACTGGGGGGCCAAAAGCTCGACGCCGAAGATCAACCGAGCGGCGTCGTAGATAGCGTTCCTGCCTTGCCTGGGAGTGGAGGCATGACAGGATCTGCCCCGGACAGTAACTTTCATTTCTATGCGACCCCGCTGTCCACAGTTGATTTGCAAATCCGTGGGCTCCCCCAGGACGACGAAATCTGGCCTGATTCCCTCTTCTTCGATCAGCACCTGCATCGCCAAACCCTCGCAGGGTTCCTCCTGGACGACGCCCACCACACAGAGCTCGCCGGCGAGTTGGATGCCTGCGTCAATGAGAGCCTTGGCCCCGTAGACCAGGGCCGCCAATGCGCCCTTCATGTCACAAGCGCCCAGGCCGTAAAGGACCCCATCCTCGATCTGGGCTCCATAGGGATCGCGGGCCCAAGAAGCAGGGTCGCTGACGCTTACGGTGTCCATGTGACCGTTATAGAGGAGCCTGGGGCCAGTGCTAGCGCCGCGGTGTCCTGATGGTTCGACAGGCTCACCACGAGGGCTTGTCGAAGGGAGGCATCCGATTACGTTTCCGATGCGATCGTGCCTTACCCTTGGAAAACCCACCCGCCGCATCTCCTCCGCCAGACGCTCGGCCAGCGCCTTCTCCTTAGTCGAGGGACTGGGGGTACGGATCAAATCCTGTGCGAAACGGACGAGATCATCTTTATCCTGAGGTGAAAGCTCGAACATAATCATCCTCAAATCCCAATGCTTCGCACTGAGGCCTCAGCACGCAGTGCCCAAATCCCAAATCGATTCATTGGTCATTGGTTTGTTGGTCATTGGTCATTGACTAATACGCTCCTGTGCCGACAAGGATGGCAGGGATGGTCTTTAGTGCGATCTTGAGATCCAAAAGAGGTGACCAATTTTCCAAGTAGTAGATATCCAGCAGGCACATCTCATCGAAGGTGAGCCGGCTGCGGCCACTGACCTGCCAGAGGCCAGTGATGCCCGGCGAGATCTCCAAACGCCTTAGGTGCCACTCCTGGTACTGCTCTACCTCCAAAGGGATGGCCGGGCGGGGGCCAACCAGGCTCATCTCTCCCCGCAAGACGTTATAGAGCTGAGGAAGCTCGTCCAGGCTGGTGCGACGCACGAACCTGCCCACTCGAGTACAGCGTGGGTCGTGACGGATCTTGAAAGTGGGGCCCACGACTTCGTCTCGATCTGCCAGTTGAGGACGTTCCTCCTCTGCCCCCTGGCGCATGGAGCGAAACTTGTAAAACACAAACCTTCGCCCCCCTTTGCCCACCCGAACCTGTTTGAAAAGGATGGGGCCGGGGGAATCCAGTTTAATGGCCACAGAGATGAGAAGAATTAGAGGGGAGAGAAGGATCAACCCTGCCAAAGAGAGAACGATGTCGCTGGCCCGCTTAAAGGCCAGGTTCCACCCAGTGATAGATATCTCCTTGACACCGATAATGGGGATACCGCCCAGGTCCTCGATGTCCACCCGGCTGAGGGCCAACTGAAATAGATCGGGCACAATGCGAGCCCGGACCTGCTCCCGCTCACACTGACGCATGATTCCTAGAATCTTACGATGATACATCCAGGGCAGGGTGATAATGACCTCATCAATGGCCTCCTCCTGTACGGCGTGGGGCAGGTTATTAATCCCCCCGAAAGCCTTGAAGCGGCCGATGTCTGTCCTATTCCTCTCAGGGTCATCGTCAACGAAGCCGATGACTTGGTAGCCCAACTCGGGCTGGCCCACGATGTTGCGCATCAGCTTACGGCCCACTTCGCCGGCTCCGACTATGAGCACGCGATCCACACCGATGCCTCGCCGCATCAGGCTTTCCCAGACCCAACGCTTGATCAGGCGGCTGAGCGAGAGCAAAGCAACGATCATCCCCCCCGCCCAGATGAACATCAAGCGGGAATAGACCAGGGGACGAAACCAGAACGTGATGGCCATTATGATGACGATGCCTGTGGTGGTACCGCCGACAAGAGCGTAGACCTCATCAAGCCAGGAGGCGCCGCGAGGCTGATCGTAAACTCCCCCCAGCTTGTAGGTGATCATCAAAAGAACTGTCAACACCAAAGCGAAAGGTACGTACACCCGGAAGGGAGCATCATAGACAGGATCCACGGCGCGAAACCACTGCAGGTCATAGCGCACCCAGTAAGCAACGGCGAAGGCCAAGTTAATGAGCACGATGTCCATCAAGGCTGTTGCTAAGGAACCCAATCGCCGGTATCGCTCAAACATCTCCGCTACCTCTACTTCGGCTGAGACTTCGGCGTGAGCTCAGTCGAACGCTCAGTACAGGCGCACTCCATCGCTCGCCGGTAGACCTGCACCGTCTCCCGAGCTGTTTTTGTCCAGGAGAAACCTTTGGCCCTCTGTAGGCCCCGCTCCCTCATCTCCTGCCGTAGAGCCTCGTCACTCAAAGCCCGCCTCATGGCCTCCGCCAGCCCCTCGACATCCAATGGATCAACGGTCAGCCCCGCCTCGCCCACCACCTCCGGCAGCGACGATGTGTTGGCTGCGACCACCGGCGTCCCACAGGCCATGGCTTCCAGGGGAGGCAGCCCGAAGCCCTCGTAGAGGGAAGGGTAAACAAAGAGCTCCGCCGCGTTGTACCACAGGGGTAACTCACTGACGGGGATGTAGCCGGGAAACATCACATCGCCCTCCAGACCCAACTCCTCCACGCGGGCGAAAACATGCTCGCAAAACCAACCTTTAGCCCCACCGATGACGAGTTTCAAGTTCGCAAGCTTGCAAGTCTGCAAGTCTGCAAAGGCTTCGATGAGCCTGGCTACATTCTTGCGCGGCTCGATGGTGCCCACGAAGAGGATGAAACGCTCCGGCAGGCCACGCTTCGACCGAAAAGTAGCTACCTGATCCTCGGCCAGGGGACGGAAGGCCTCGTCTATTCCGCAATAGACCACCTCCACTTTCTCGGGCGGAACCCCCAGCAGGCGGACCACGTCGCGCTTGGTGCTCTCTGAGATGGCGATGATGCGCCTGGCCCTCTTCGCAGAGAGGCGGGTGAAGAGGCCAAGATAGAAGCGTTTAGAGTGCTTGAAACTCTCAGGATAAAGGAGAAAACTGAGGTCATAAATGGTAACCACCGAGGGACAAGGGGAGAGCAAAGGCGTGACGAAAGCCAGGGCGTGAAGCAAGTCCACCTTCTCTTTTTTCAAAGCGAGAGGTTGAACCACCTGTTCCCAGAAGATCCTCACCACAGGCCTGAAGGTAGGCAGCCGCGAAAGCTTCAACGCCAGTCCTGTGGAATAGGCCTCTTCTACAGAGTCTAAGTTGGAATATGACGTATTCCACAGGGCCAGTCCCGAACTGCGGTATCCTGATGGTTCGACAGGCTCACCACGAGGGCTTGTCGAAGGGGTGAAACGCCTCTCTCCGAGGAAAGCTGTATAGCGGTTATCGTAGTCAACGCGAGGTAGGTGGGTGAGCAAGCTGCGGATGTACCAGTTGATGCCGGCGCCCCGATAGGTCTCTGCCAGGGACAGGAGGTGGGCATTTAGGCCGATGTGCATGGACCGATAGCCTTTGTTTTCCACACCACTATTGTAACACAGAATAATGGTCACAGTTCACAAGCAGATAGCAGATGGCCGATGGCGTATGGCGCTGAAGCCTGCCGCCATGCCGCGCTCCGCCGTGAACACACGCTATTCTTTATCACGCGCCAATCCCTTGAAGACACGCACTCGGCAGCCCGCCCTGAGCCTGCGTCGTCCCGAGCCCTTTGTCCCTGGGGCCCTGTACTTGTCGCCCTTGGTCCTTTGGCCCTGTACTCAGGCCGTACAGGACTAAGTGCCCAAGCCCTTGGTCCTGTGGCCCAAGGACACAGGGGACAAAGGGTCCAGGACAAGTGCCAAAGGACCAGGGGCTTGTCGAAGGGGGCGAAGGCGTCATCCCGCTGGCGGGGATGGCCAGCCGTTGGCCGACATGGATCAACCGAGGGTTAGCGATGCGGT
>JAUWYT010000062.1 GCA_030615705.1 Chloroflexota bacterium | reverse complement strand
GTTTGGTCGGCTGTGCGAGACATTCCCTATGGAGAGACACGCTCCTATAGTCAGATAGCCCGCCAGGTCGGCTCTCCAATGGCAGCCCGAGCGGTCGGGCAGGCCATGGCTGCTAACCCCCTGCCTATCGTAGTGCCCTGTCACCGTATCATAGGTAGCGACGGGAATTTGTGCGGCTTCGGGGCTGGTCTGGATCTCAAGCGCCGCTTGCTGAAAATGGAAAGAGCCCTCGCTTGGCAAACGAACGGGCCCATTAGCCAAGAGCCGGGAGAAGTATAAGCAATGCGCATCGGCATTGACGCGCGGTTGGTCTACCACAGTCAAGCGGGGATTACCCAGTACATCCTTCGTTTGACTCAGGGACTTGCCGAGATCGATCGAGAAAATGAGTTCATCATCCTACAGAGCCGTAAGGACAAGCACATCATTGTTGATAAGCCCAATTTTAAGCGCGTGTCCCTCTGGACGCCAAGCCATCATCGCTTCGAACAATATACTCTACGAGTGGAGATCTCAGGCCTCGGTTTGGACGTCCTGCACAGTCCCGATTTTATACCCCCTTTTCACCGCAACTGCAAATCCGTCATCACCATCCACGATCTAGCCTTCCTATTATACCCCCATTTCCTCACCAAGGAGAGTGCCCGCTACTACGGCCAGATTGACCAGGCTGTGAAACGGACCGACCATATCATCGCCGTCTCCGAGAGCACTAAGCAGGACACCATCCGCCTGTTGGGCGTGCCCGAGCACAAGATCACTGTCATTTACGAATCAGCCAACCCCATCTATCGGCCTGTCAACGACCCAGAAATCCTAAAGCAGACTAAGAGCAAATATCACATCACGGGCGATTTCATTCTCTTCGTAAGCACCATCGAACCGCGTAAGAACCTGCCTGCGCTTCTAAAGGCATACAGACAGTTGTTGGACAGCTACAAGGCAGACGTGAAACTGGTGGTAGTGGGCCGGCGAGGTTGGCTCTCCGAGGAAGTTTTCACCCTCGTGGACAAGCTGAAGCTAACCAACGACATCCTCTTTCTCGGGCGTGTGCCTGTCGAGGATTTGCTCCATCTCTACAACGCTGCCCAACTTCTGGTGCAGCCATCCTTCTACGAGGGCTTCGGCCTGCCGCCCCTGGAAGCCATGGCCTGTGGCACGCCGGTAGTAGTCTCCAACGTCTCATCATTACCTGAGGTAGTGGGTGATGCCGGGCTCTTGGTTGACCCCGAGAATGTATCAGAGCTAACCGTGGCCATCTGGCGGGTCTTGACCGACGAGGCCCTGCGAGCCGATCTGGTCACTAAAGGGTTCAAGCGAGCCCAGTGCTTCTCTTGGGAGAAAACGGCGCTCCAGACGCTGGAGCTCTACCGGCGCGTTGGCAAGGGTGACTGATTGATGCGGATACTGTTTCTTACCCCTCAGCTCCCCTATCCCCCCCACCAGGGCACAACCATAAGGAACTACAACCTGATAGCTAATCTGGCTTCGCGCCACGAGATCCACCTGCTTTCCTTCGTGCGCTCTCAGGATGAAATAGACAGGGCAACTCCCCTGCACCAACATTGTCGTAGCATCGAAGCCGTCCTCGCTCCCCACCGTTCCCCATTGAACCGCTTCCTCTCACTGTTTCTCTCCCCTCTGCCCGACATGGCCCTGCGCCTTCCATCGGCGGAGTTCAAGACCAAGTTAGCCGCCGCCCTGCAGCGAGTGCCATTCGATGTGGTACAGGTCGAAGGCATCGAGATGGGCCCCTATCTGGAGGTGGCAGCAGACAGCAGAAAGCAGGGGGCGGCCAAGGGGCAACCCCTGTTGGTTTTCGATGATCACAACGCCGAGTACGTGCTGCAACAGCGAGCTTTCGAGACCGATGTTCGACAAGCCAGGCATTGGGTTGGGGCGCTTTACTCATTCATCCAATATAAGAAGCTCAGCCGTTATGAAGCGATGGTTTGCCGTCTGGCCGACCGGGTGGTGGCTGTCTCCGAGGCCGACAAACGGGCCCTGCAGCGTCTGGTGCCTGGCCTGGAGGCGACTGTCGTCCCCAACGGAGTGGACACCGAATTTTACGATGACCAATTTCCAATGACCAATGACAAATCGAGATTTGGTCATTGGGATTTGGACATTGGGATTTGGTCATTGGTTTTTACCGGCAAAATGGATTTTCGCCCCAATGTGGACGCCGTCCTCTGGTTCTGTCAGGAAGTCTTGCCTCTAGTACGAAGGAAAATGCCTGACGTGCACTTATATATCGTTGGCCAGAGCCCCCACCGCCGCGTTCTGCGCCTGGCCGACGATCCAGCGGTGACCGTCACCGGCTACGTGGACGACGTGCGTCCCTACATCGCCGGCGCCTGTGTTTACGTGGTACCCTTGCGTATAGGAGGCGGCACCCGCCTCAAGGTGCTAGAGGCCATGTCCATGGGCAAACCCATCGTCTCCACCTCGCTGGGCTGTGAGGGCTTCGAGGGCCTCGTACCTGGTCGAGAGTTGTCCTTAGCTGACACCCCGGAAGAGTTTGCCCAGCGGGTGATCGAGCTTTTGAGCGACGTGTCCCGGCGGGAAAGATTAGGTCGGGCAGCCCGGCGCTTCGTCGAGGAGCAGTACGACTGGCGGCTCATCGTCCCCAAATTAGAGCAGATCTATGAGAAATAACCCATTGTGGCAAAAGTGACACTTCCACGCTCGTGACGGATTGCCAAATCCGTCGCTCAGCGGCTGGATCTGGCGATCCAGCCGCTGAGCGAAATGCGCCTTTTACCTAAATGCGAAACAACAATGAGAACACGACGCCAGCAAGCCCGATCGTTTCTCCTACGTCTGATACCGAATTTAGCTGGGCCCCTGAAGCTATCAACCTGCCAGAGCTATCCGTCTGCCCGTTTCCGATCCATTGTCCTCATCCGCCCCGGCCATCTGGGCGACCTCCTTTTTACCACTCCTGCCATTAGGAACCTGCGAGAAGCCTTCCCCCAAGCTCACATTACCTACCTTATCGGTACCTGGTCAAAAGCCGTCATCGAGAACAACCCCAACATTGATGAAATCGCCCTTTGCCCTTTCCCTGGCTTCACCCGGCAGAAGAAGCGATCCGTATTCGAACCTTATGTGATCCTCCTCCAATACGCCAGACAGTTGAGACAAGAAGGCTTTGACTTGGCCATCATTCTCCGCTTCGACCACTGGTGGGGGGCATTGCTCGCCTATTTGGCTGGCATCCCCCGCCGAGTAGGCTACGACGTCGCCGAGGTTCGGCCCTTTCTGACCGACATCGTCCCTTATTCATCCGATCGCCATGAGGTGGAGCAGAATCTGGCCTTGGTGGAGCAAGTTGCAAGCTGCAAGCCTGTCCTGAGTTTGGCCGAAGGGTTACAAGTTACGAGCTCGCCGCTCGAGTTCAACTTAACCACTGAAGACGAGGTGTTCGCTGAAGGTTATTTGGAAGGACATGGTGTCGAGGATGGTGAGCTGCTGATTTGCATTCATCCTGGTGCCGGAGCGCCGGTCAAGTTGTGGAAAAACGAAGCGTGGGCTCAGGTAGCTAATACCCTAGCTCAACGGTACGGAGCTAAGGTCATACTAACCGGCTCGGCAGAGGAATCACCCTTATGTAGAGCCATCGCGGAAGAGATGACCACGAAGCCCATCGTGGCCGCTGGGGAGACGAGTTTGGGAGGATTGGCAGCCATCATGGCTCGCTGCCAATTGGTGCTCGGAGTGGACAGCGGGCCTTTGCACTTAGCCGTGGCAACGGGCACCCCGACGGTGCATCTTTTCGGCCCTGTGGACAGCCGCGCCTTCGGTCCTTGGGGCGACCCAGCCCATCACATCGTCGTCACCTCAGAGATGGATTGCATCCCCTGCAACCGCCTCGACTACACCCCCGCCGAGCTGGACCGGCACCCTTGCGTGCGAAACATCCCCATAGAGCAGGTGCTGGAGGCAGCAGGTAGGTTGATTCAAGCGGCAGAAGCGCCAGCCGAGCAGGGCTCGTGCGACAGCCTTTGACTGCTCAAACAGATCATAGTATAATTATCTTGCCAACAGCGGGAAGAAGGATTCAAGCGGTGGATGACCGATCGACTGTGCAGGCTTTGATCGCTAAACTCGTGGAGAGATTGAAGGAGGAGTTCGGCGACAACCTGGTCTCCGTCGTTCTCTACGGCTCCGTGGCCCGCGGCGACTACCGTCCCGATTCGGACATAGACCTGCTTCTGGTCTTCGGGGAGCTCCCTCGTGCTCAGTTCGCGCGACGGGACATGGTGTCCCGGCTTGAGAGGGAAGTAGAAAGAGAGGTTCCGCAGCGGCTGGAAGAAGGCCAATACCAGGTCCTCACCACCGTACTGAAGACCAGGGAAGAGGCCCGCCATACCGCGCCCTACTACCTGGATATGACCACGGACGCCGTCATCCTCTACGATGAGGATCATTTCTTCAGCGGGGTTCTGGATCACCTGCGGGCCAGGATGAAAGAGCTGGGCTCGAAGAAGGTGTACATCGGTGAAAAATGGTACTGGGGTCTGAAGCCCGATCTCAAGTTCGGGGAGATAATCGAGCTGTGACCAACGAAGAGGTAGCCAAGGGATTGCTGAAACAGGCGCAAAGCAGGAGGCAAGCAGCCAAGAGGAGCCTCGATGACGAAGATTACGCCTTTGTCATACGTCTCTCCCAGGAGTGTGTTGAGCTATCTCTGAAGGCTGCCCTCTACTTAGCAGGGATCGATTTCCCCAAATGGCATGACGTGAGCCCGGTCTTGCGACAGAACCGAGCCAAGTTCCCCGAATGGTTCAGTGAGAAGACCGACTATTTGGCCCAAATCTCGGGACAGCTGAGGGAGGAATGGGAGAGAAGCATGTACGGCGATGAAGCCTTGGTATCCTGCCCGATGTACTCTATAGGGAGGAAGAGGCAAAGCAAGCTTTGGCAGGAGCGGAGGAAGTGTTCGCCACCTGTGCGAAGTTAATCGGCGTTAGGGAAGGATGAAAGGTCTAGATCACAACCTGTTAAAACAGTTGTTAAAGGGAGGTGAGGAGCATGGCGGAAGAGAGGGAGTTCGTCTTCGAGGACTGGCTGGCCGATGGCGTCAAAGGCTTTAGGGAGGGCTGCAAGAAGCTTTCGCCACACCTGCCCGAGGAGTTCCGCCAACACACTCAAGCCGCTCGTCGGGAGATGTTATTGGCCATGCGCAGCCTACTCGACACGGCCATCGCATGTACAGAAGAAAAACCCAAGAAGAAAGCCACTAAGATCAAGGTGGAATAGAGAAGGTGGGTTCTTGTGGTGTTACACGGATTGTCTTCTCCTGAGTGTAAGTCACCAGGCCGGGACCAGCCCCCTTGATGGGGCGCACGTACCGTCGCTCAGTGTAATCTACGGCCACGCGGGCCGAACCCCGCGCTCGGGAGTAGTATGCAGCCAATTGAGCGGCCTGTTGCAAGGTGGCTTCCGGCACCTCCTGTCCTCCAGTCTTGACGATGACACGAGCGCCGGGCGCGCCCCGGACGTGCAGCCATAGGTCGTGAGGAGCGGCTCGCCAAAAGGTGACCTCCTCGTTCTGACGGCTGTTCTTGCCCACCAGGATGAGCAAGCCATCCTGGGAATTCATAGCCAAAGGCTTACTGTGCTCCACTTTGATATAGCCGGCTTCGGCCAAACAGGCCTCGACGTCCCGAATCTCAGGCCAATTGGCCGGTAAGTCCAAGTCGGTCTCCAACTGATCGAGGTAACGCATCTCTAGCTCCGCTCGCTGCAATAGAGCGGGGATCTCCCCAGCAGCGCTCTTGGCCTTGTTGTACTTCTCAAAGTAACGCTGGGCGTTCTACACCTCTGAGAGGCGCGGGTCCAGTTCGATCAACACAGGTGGCTCATCGGACCCGACGGGCGCCGCCAGCTCCCGCTGTCCAGGCTCGATGCGGTGAGCATAGGCCAGGATCATCTCCCCCCTGGCGCCGCAGTTCCTCCGCCTGCGCCTGCGAGACCCTCGATCTCTCCAAAGCCTCTCGCTTCCTCCGCACCCTCTCCCTGGCCCGAAAGATAGCCTCCCTTGCTCTCCGCTTGGCTGCTGCGTAAGCATCCCCGCCGACCATCTGCCTATAATAGGCTCCACCGCCTGACTGATGCTATCCACCTCCTCCCAATCGTCGTATTGAGTCAGGGGATAGGGAGCGAAGGCCACCAGGCGCTCGTTCCTCTTTACGATGCTTGGCTGCCAGCAGTGCTCCCAAACCGGCATCAGCATCTCTTGAAAAGCCTCCAACGAAGGGGAGATTTTGGCCCTCTGGGAGATGGCTGCCTCAGCATCTCCCATTGCCCGGTGGACGACCTCTCTGGCCATCAGGGGGCTGACGCCGCCGATGCCCCCTACCAAGGCCTTCCAAATGGGGGACTCAGGAGAAACATCGGTCAGGATATCCCTGAGGCGCAATTCCGTGACGTCGGTGGGGTCAAGCTTGGGCTGGGGCGGCGGGGGAACGTAGAGATGCCGGGGCAGCATGCTACGGTAACGACTTTTCTCAGGCCCTACCCGCTTGATGCACTCCAGGATGAGGCCCTCCTCGGCAACCAAAACGATGTTGCTGTAGCGACCCATGACTTCGACGATCAGGGTTGTATTGCTCTCTGGGTGCTGCGTCCCGATGTGGAGGACTCGTTCAAAGGGCGGCTGCTCGATAGCCACAATCCGTCCTCCGCGCACGTATTTACGTATAAGAGAAGTAGGAGCGGCGTAGGTTTCTCCACCCAACGCCGCAGCTTCTCCCATGCCAGGTGCAGGCGGGCGTGCTCAGGATGAACCGGGCCCAACAGGTATCTACACTCCCCGTGGGCATATACTTCCATCCCTATGGAAAGACCATCGGGCAGAAGAACCTTCTGCACTCGCCCGCCCAGGATCTGGGCCCGTAACTCGTCGGCCACGGCAGCCATAGTTAAGGCATCAAAATACATCTTCGAGGTCTTTTTGGATCAAGGGAAGAAAGGGGGGCCTTCCCTCTGCACCCTCTATTTCCCATTCCAGGTGCAACTTTTGGACGAAATCCTCCAGGGTATCGCTCCCCCTGACCCTGATCCTCTTCAGCTCGAAGGGCTGCTGGGAGGATTGCTGAGTGCCCTGGTTTATGGTGACAGCTCCCCAAAAGTAAGCCGAGCGCAGGACATCCACTACCTGCTGATCGTACCTGCCTGAAGGATAGGAGAAGAAACGCGACGTCTGCCCCGTGCGCTCTTCGGCGGCCTCCTTGGAGGCCATGATCTGCCAGACGATGTAATCAACGGGTTGCCCCCTCAGGTCGGGATGGGTATAGGTGTGGGGCTCGAACTGCATACCACCAGCGCTCATCTCCTTGACCTGATCCCAGGAGAGGTGTTCCTCATGCTCTTGGTCAACGGGGGCAGTGACCAGGAAAAAAGTCCCCCCAAAGCCATACTTTTTGAGTAGGGGGTATGCATGGGTGTAGTTATCCCGATAGCCGTCATCGAAGGTCAGAATAATCGGCTTGCGAGGCAGGCGTTGACCTATGGCCAGATGGTAGATGAGATCACGCAAGCTTATAGAATGATAGCCAGCTTTGGCCAGGTAGCGCAACTGTTCCTCGAAATCTGGGGGCGCAACGGAGAGGTCACGGCGGATAGCGTCAGCATCGGGCGGAGGAACAGCGATGTGATGGTACATAAGAATAGGCACTTGCACTTCCCGTGCAACTCCATCCGGCGTAGGCATTGGAGTAGGAGTTGGGGTGGGAGTAGGGGTCGGGCTAGAGGTTGGTCTCGGGGTCGGGGTGGGGCTTGAGGTAGAAGTCGGCGTAGCGGTTGGAGAGGGAGTGGGCGTAGCTGGCGACGAGT